>CBDUEE010000011.1:0-23415 GCA_965366105.1 uncultured Flavobacterium sp.
TTGTTACTGCTGATGATAAATTAATCGATGGTCAAGTTGCGCGTATCCAAAAACAATTTGGAACTGCAATTCCTCAAGAAGCTGTTGTAGCAGATTCAGATATTACTGGAACTTTTGTAAACGAAGAAGCTGGAATTAACAATGCAACTACTATTTCTTTGGATCTTTTTAAAGACAAAGCGACTGCTGATAAATTCATTGGTAAAAAAGTAGGTGACGTTGTGACTGTAAATACAAATGGTTTATTTGAAGACGCGCATCAATTGATGGACGTTATGAAAATAGGTCATGATGACGTTCATACAATCGCTGTTGATGTAGATTTCACAATCGAAGCAATCAACGGAGCTGAACTTGCTGAATTAAACCAAGAGTTGTTTGACAAATTGTTTGGTGAAGGTAAAGTAGCTACTTTAGACGAATTGAAAGCTAAAATTAAAGAAGATGCTGAGACTCAATTCGCGCAGCAAGCAGACCAAAAATTATTAGCTGATGTTCAAGATTTCTTGATCGAAAGCACGAAATTTGATTTGCCAGCGGAATTCTTGAAAAAATGGTTGCAAACAGTAGGGGAGAAAAAATTGTCTCCTGAGGAAGCTGAAGTAGAATATGCAAGATCGGAGAGAGGATTGCGTTTTCAGTTGATCGAAGGTAGAGCAATGGCTACAAACGAAATCAAAGTTACTTTTGAAGACTTGAAATCATTTACTACAAAAAATATCCGTCAACAAATGGCACAATTTGGTCAAACAAATCCAACGGACGAAGAAGTGCAAGGAATTGTGGCTAGAGTGTTGTCTAACCAAGACGAAGTAAAAAGACTTTCTGACCAAGTGGTAGGAGAAAAAATGCTTGACTTGTTTAAAGAAAAAGCAAATCCAACAACTAAAGAAGTGACTTACGAAGAATTTATTGCCGCTTCATACGGAGAATAATTTCTAAATAATAAGTATATTTGAGCGTCAAAAGAAATATTTTTTGGCGCTCTTTTTATTTATAATACTGTCAGGAGCTAATCCAGTTATCCGTTGCAAGTTTTTTCATCGGGTTTGCTTTTTTCTAAGCAAGAAAAGGAGCTTCTTCCAGTCGCTCTTTTCGTGCAAGAAAATAGGCAACACGATTTCAAAAAGCTTTTCACTGCTATCTGGGCTAAAAACGAGACATATTGACATTAACTATAAAGAGGTACGACCTTTGCAATAATAAGGAAACTAGAGATAACGTAAAACTTAGAATAAAAAAATATGAACTACGGTAAAGAATTTAAAAAATTTGCTACAAAGCACCAAGGAGTGAACTCAATGTATTACGATAAAATCGTAGGTGCAATGACTCCACCAACTAATATGACTCCTTATATTATTGAAGAACGTCAGTTGAATATTTCACAATTAGACGTTTTCTCAAGATTAATGATGGACCGTATTATTTTCCTAGGAACAGGAATCGACGACCAAATTGCAAACATCGTTCAAGCACAGTTATTGTTTCTTGAAAGCGCTGATGCTTCAAAGGACATTCAAATTTATTTGAACTCTCCAGGAGGAAGTGTTTACGCAGGATTAGGAATTTATGACACGATGCAATACATCAAACCAGATGTAGCAACTATTTGTACAGGAATGGCAGCATCAATGGGTGCGGTTTTATTATGTGCAGGAGCAGCAGGAAAACGTTCGGCATTGCCACATTCAAGAGTTATGATTCACCAACCTTCAGGAGGAGCTCAAGGAGTTGCTACTGATATGGAAATCAACTTACGTGAAATGTTGAAATTGAAAGATGAATTGTACCATATCATTTCTCAACATTCAGGACAAACTTTTGATAAAGTTCATGCTGACAGTGAGCGTGATTATTGGATGATTGCTGAAGAAGCAAAAGCTTATGGAATGATTGATGAGGTTTTAATAAGAAAGTAAAAATATAGTCGAAAGTCGAAAGTCGAAAGTCAGGAGCAATGCGAATGACTTTTGACTTTATGACTTTATGGCTTTAGACTTAAAAGAATGGCAAAAGCAGTATTAGAATGTTCGTTTTGTGCGAGAAAGAAACCAGAAACCAGCTTGCTGATTGCTGGAATCAATGCGCATATATGTGATAAATGTATCGAACAGGCACACGGAATTGTTTTAGAAGAATTAAAATCTGGCGGAAGTTCAAAAGCCGTTGGTGATTTGATTTTGAAAAAACCTAAAGAAATTAGAGCGTTTTTAGATCAATATGTTATTGGTCAAGATCAAACTAAAAAAGTAATGTCGGTTGCGGTTTACAATCACTACAAACGTTTGATGCAACAGCAATTAGATGACGAAGTAGAGATTGAAAAAAGTAACATCATTATGGTGGGACAAACAGGAACAGGAAAAACATTAGTAGCTAAGACTATTGCAAAAATGCTTGACGTTCCGTTGGCAATTGTTGATGCAACAGTGCTTACCGAAGCAGGTTATGTGGGAGAAGATGTCGAAAGTATTTTGACTCGTTTACTACAAGCAGCTGATTATGATGTGGCTAAAGCAGAACGCGGAATCGTATTTATTGATGAAATAGATAAAATTGCTCGTAAGAGCGATAATCCATCAATTACACGTGATGTTTCTGGAGAAGGAGTGCAACAAGCGTTATTGAAACTATTAGAAGGAACCGTTGTAAACGTACCACCAAAAGGAGGACGCAAGCATCCAGACCAAAAATTTGTTGAGGTAAATACACAAAACATATTGTTTATCGCTGGTGGTGCTTTCGATGGTGTAGAAAGAATTATTTCTAAACGATTGAATCGTCAGGCTGTTGGTTATTCTACTTCTAAAAATGTAGATAATATCGATAAAGACAATTTATTGCAATACATCATCCCAAAAGACATCAAAGATTTTGGTTTAATCCCTGAAATCATTGGTCGTCTGCCAGTATTGACGCACATGGATCCATTAGATAGAGAAACGTTGAGAGCAATTTTGACACAGCCTAAAAATGCGTTAATCAAACAATACGAAAAGTTATTCTTAATGGATGAAGTAGCTTTTACGATAACTGATGAAGCGTTAGATTTTATTGTGGAGAAAGCACTAGAATATAAATTAGGAGCTCGTGGATTGCGTTCGTTATGTGAAGCAATTTTAACTGATGCGATGTATGAATTACCAAGTTCTGATGATAAAACATTAGAGATTGATGTAGAATATGCAAAAGAAACGTTGAATAAGAATTTATTGAAGCGATTAGAGATTGCGTCTTAAAAATTACATATTTCTCAAAAACGCTAACCCATTCATTCATTTGAGTGGGTTTTTTTGTGTTGATTTTACACTATTTGTTATTGTTTGAAAAAAGGAATTTTATTTTTTTTTATCATCTTCAGATTGCCGATTTTTGCTTATTCGAAAATAATAAAAATAAAAAATGGCACAAGAGGATAAAGAGATTATTTTATTAAAAGTTTCTGGGCAGGATAAACCTGGCGTAACTGCTGGTTTAACGGCAGTATTGGCTACTTACGATGCAATTATTTTAGACATTGGGCAAGCTGATATTCACGAGACATTATCATTAGGAATTTTGTTCGAAATTGAAGCTGGTTCAAGTGCTGCTCCAGTTTTGAAAGATTTATTGTTTAAGGGGTATGAGTTAGGAATTAAGGTAAAGTTTGTTCCAATTTCTATAGATGATTATGAAAGTTGGGTCAAAACACAGTCTAAACAACGCTACATCATAAACATTCTAGGAGAAACATTGGCTGCGAAACAAATAGCAGCCGTTACTAAAATAATGTCTGATCAAAGTTTAAATATTGATTCTATCAAAAGATTGACCAGTAGAGTTTCTGTTGTCGAAGAGAATGATTATCCTCGTTCGTGTGTGCAATTATCTGTTTCAGGGATTTTGGCTGATAAAAAAGATATGACAGCTAAGTTTATGGATATTTCCAGGTCTTTGGATGTAGATATTTCTTTTCAAGAAGATAATATGTACCGAAGAAACAGACGTTTAGTTTGTTTTGATATGGATTCTACATTGATACAAACTGAGGTAATTGATGAATTAGCGGAATTGGCTGGTGTTGGTGCGCAAGTTCGTGCGATTACAGAATCGGCGATGAATGGCGAAATCGATTTTAAAGAAAGTTTCAAAAAACGCATGGCATTACTTGAAGGTTTAAGCGAAGAGGTATTGTATAATGTAGCCATCAATTTGCCAATAACAAAAGGAGCACATCGATTGATGAGAGCCTTGAAATATTACGGTTATAAAACAGCTATTCTATCAGGAGGATTTACTTATTTTGGTAATTATTTACAAAAAGAACTCGGATTTGACTATGTTCATGCCAATGAATTAGAAATTATTGATGGTAAATTGACGGGTAATTATATTGGCGAAATTGTAGATGGTGAAAAGAAAGCAGAATACCTAAAAGCTATTGCCGAGAAAGAAGGGATTCACATCAATCAAACCATTGCAGTAGGTGATGGTGCAAACGATTTACCTATGTTGAACTTAGCAGGTTTGGGAATTGCTTTTCATGCAAAACCAACTGTAAAAGAAAATGCAGAAAGTTCTATTTCAAGCTTAGGATTGGATGGTGTTTTATATTTATTAGGATATCATGATAGGCATATTGATATGATGTAGCAGCAGTTTTCAAAGTTATATTCAAGCTAACATAGCGAATTTTTTCTTTATTAATTTATAGGATTAAACTACAATACTAAAATGCATACTTTTCAATTGCTCCAAATAATCTCTATGATTAGACAATCTAGGGATTTTATGTTGGCCTCCCAATTTATTGTGATCTTTGAGCCAATCATAAAATAGATTTTTTCTTGCTACATTAATTACTAACGGGTTTAACGTCATGTTATTATGTCGTTTAGCTTCGTAATCAGAGTTTAAAGATTGTATGGCTTCGTCCAATATTTTTTGGAAATCCTTAATATCGGTTGGGTTTTCTTTAAATTCAATCATCCATTCGTGAGCACCTTTTTCTTTACCTTCCATAAAAACGGGTGCAACGGTGTAATCAACGACTTGTGTATTGGTAAGTTTACAAGCTTTGGCAATAGCCTGATCGGTGTTTTCGACCATCAATTCTTCGCCAAAAACATTAATATGATGTTTGGTTCTACCCGTAACCCGAATTCGATATGGGTTTAATGAAGTGAAACGTATCGTATCGCCTATTAAATATCGCCACAAGCCAGAATTAGTAGTAATTACTAAAGCATAATTTTTGAATAATTCAACCTCTGCTAAGCGAATTACTTTTTGGTTGGGTGTTCCAAATGCATCCATTGGAATAAATTCATAAAAAATTCCGTAATCTAGCATTAACAATAAATCACTGGAGTTGTTCAAATCCTGAATGGCAAAAAATCCTTCGGAAGCATTGTATATCTCGTAGTATTTAAAATCTTTTTTAGGAAGTATTTTTTTATATTGTTCTCGGTACGGTTCAAAATTCACACCGCCATGAAAGTACACTTCTAAGTTGGGCCAAATTTCCAACAAGTTTCCTTTTCCGGTTTCTTCAAGCATTTTATTCATTAGCACCAACATCCAGGAAGGAACTCCCGCAAAACTGGTTACATTTTCATTTTTTGTCTCATTAATAATTGCAGCAATTTTAGCTTCCCATTCACTCATTAATGAAATTTTGTTGCTAGGAGTACTACTAAATTCTGCCCAAATAGGCATGTTTTCAATTAAAATCGCCGATAAATCACCAAAAAAAGTATCATTGTCTTCGTAAATCTGTGAACTTCCACCCAGACGAAGACTTTTACCAACAAATAATTCAGAATCTTCGTTATTATTTAAGTATAAACACAATAAATCTTTGCTTCCCTTATAATGACAATCTTCCAATGCTTCGTTACTTACCGGAATAAATTTGCTTTTAGCATTGGTCGTACCACTAGATTTAGCAAACCACTTTATAGGTTCTTCCCAAAAAACATTTTGTTCTCCTTTTCGGGTTCTTTCGATCAAGGGCTGTAATTCTTCGTAAGTAGAAATTGGAACTCTTTCCGTAAAAGTAGCGTAGGAATGTATCGAATAATAATCGTATTTCTTACCTAAAACAGTGTTTTTTGAAGACTGAATTAAATTCATAAGCAATTCTTCCTGAACTTCATTTGGGTATTTCAAAAAGAGTTCGATTTGATGAATCCTTTGTTTTAGAACCCAAGAAGCAAACGAATTGATTATGGTTAGTGGCATTTAGATTTTAGATTAACGATTGTTGATTTCAGATTTGAATATCGATTGACAAATACTAACTTTGTCAAAGTATCAAAAATAGTGTTTTTTTATAAAAAACAATTCTATATTATAGTAAAGATTTTAACTCATTCAGTGGATGCTATCAATTGGATTTCTAAAATGAGTACTATGAATGAGCAAAATAAAAGCAATAATCAACAATATAAAATCATAATGACTTACGAAGGAGTGCTTACTAAAATGCAAACTGAATTTGGAAATCCAATTCAATATTATCTCGTTTTTGAAAATAGTTTTTTGAATGTGAATCAATTACTAGATAAAAATATTGAAATTAATTTTGTAGGATATCAATGTTTGAACTGCGGGAAAAAGAAAAAAATATTTCGTCAAGGGTTCTGTTATGATTGTTTTTATTCTAGTCCAGCAGTGGGTGATTGGATTATGAAACCGGAATTAAGTACAGCTCATCTTGGAATTGCCGATAGAGATTTAGTTTATGAAGAAAAAGTCCAGCTACAACCTCATATTGTATATTTGGCTTTATCAAGCGAGGTGAAGGTAGGTGTAACTAGAAAAACTCAAGTACCAACACGCTGGATTGACCAAGGTGCAAATGAAGCGATTTCTATTGTAGAAGTTCCAAATAGATATTTGGCAGGAATTACTGAAGTAGCCTTGAAGAATCATTATGCCGATAAAACCAATTGGCGAAAAATGTTGACCAATTCTGTAGAACATGTTGATTTGATTGCAGAAAGATTAAAACTCGAAGATTTGATCCCATTAGAAGTTCAGGAGTATTTCTATTCGCAAAAAAATGATTTGTATGAAATGCATTATCCCGTTTTAGAATATCCAAAGAAAGTGGCTAGTTTGAGTTTAGATAAAACGCCACAATTCGAAGGTAAATTAAGAGGTATAAAAGGACAATATCTCATTTTTGAGGATGGAACGGTTTTTAATATTCGTAGTTCCGAAGGATATATCGTTAACATAAGTGTATAAAAAAAGGCTAAAAAGTAATTTGCTTTTTAGCCTTTTGCAATAGTAAAGTAGTTAATTCACTTTTGTGGTATCAGCTACTTTTTTCTTTTTGTTAAAGAAACCATTCAATAAATCGGAAGCTTTCTTTTTAACTTCTTCGTTAACTTTCGTTTTCACTTCTTCTTTTGTCTTTGGAATAACAGTTCTCGTTGTGTCTCCTGGTTTTTTGTTTTTGTTTATCAAATCAGTCAGTGCTGAGGTTCCTTGCTTTACTAATCTTTCTTTGTGTTGTTGAATTAGTTGATTAGTTACATTGGTAACAGCAGTTTTTATGTCGGTGGATATTTTAGGATTAGAAAAATTACCTGTTAAAATTGCAGTGATAGGAATACTTTCTAACTTGGCAGCATCAGCAGGAGATAATTTTGCGATTAATGCATTTGCTTCCGAGCCTAAATACTTTGCAGGAACATCAAATTTTAAATTGTAGTTCATACTTTGGTCAAAACCATGTGTGCCTCCAACAGTTGCTTTTATGTCTTTATATTTGATGTCAAAAGGCTTTACGTTTACTTTACCATCCTTAAAAGTAACGGCTGCTTTGATGTCATTCAAATTGATTTTACTGACATCTATAAATTTTAAGTTGGAAGCTAAAGCTGTTAGTAAAGTTGAATTACTAGAGTTTACAGTAGTTGAAAGTAAATGACCTAATAAATCTCCAGTCAATGTATTTAAGTTTGGAGTCAGTTCAATAGCATCAAGATTTCCGTTAAGTTTAATAATTGAATTTATCTTTCCATTTACAATACCTGCAATAGGGGCAATTTTTTTCAACATATCTAGTTGCGTAAATGATTGTGCAATATCTACTTGATTCAAATCCAAATTCATGTTGAAAACCGGTACTTTTCCTTTTGTTGAAACAGCTCCATTTACACCAATCGTTCCTCCAAAAATAGATGTTTTAACGTTTTCTAAAGTTACTTTTTCATCTTTTACAATCAATTTTCCAGAAACATCTTTCAATGTGAGATTGTCATATAAAACGGTATTTGCTTTAGCAGTAAGGGTGCAATTCAAGAAAGCTGGAATTTTCATGGCATCTGCTTTTTTGGTTTCCACTTTTTTATCATCTCCTGCAGTCATAAAATCGTCTACAGCTAACTGTTTCGAATTCATAAAGAAATTTCCTTTTAATTCTTGGTTTCTAAATATAAAACCATAAAAATTCTCTAAAATTCCAGTTACACTAATGTCACTTTTTCCAGTAGTGGCGTCAAATTGTTTTAGGTTAACTTGACTTGGGTTAAATTGAACTAAGGCAGTGCTAATAGTCATCGTTTTGCCATTTTCATCTGCGTATTTAAATCCTGATAAGCTCATGGTACCAGCATTGTTGATGTTCTGATACTGGCTTTTCTCAACCGATTCCATATCAAATTTAGTAGTAACATCTGCTTTTAGAATTCCAGATAAAGGTTTGTCCAGTTTGATAGGATACGCTTTAGTCAGGTTAGCCAGATTGATAGTTCCTTTTAAAGCGGCATCTACTTTAGCATTTTGAGTAACATTGGTGATTTTTGCTTTAGCATTAAAAACATCCTGATCTATTTGAAAAGAGAGTTGGTTTATATTGACATAAGTATCATTCAAAATCCCAGTCTCATTTATAATTCGGGTATCAATACTAATATTTTGAACTGTTTTTGGTAAATTCGGGTATTTGAATGAAGCGTTTTTTGAGGCTATATCAATATCAAATTTAGGAACACTTGTGTCGGAATACAATCCTTTTGCAAAACCAACAACTGTAAAATCACCTGTTGTTTTTACATTGTCTAAACTTGCAGCATAGGCCGCTGGAATCACTCCTAAGAAATTTTTGAAAGAAGAAGTTGGTGTTTTAAACTTTAAATCATATTGCTGTCCCGCTTCAACAAGTTGAATAAATCCATCAAATTGCAAAGGCAATTGATTAATAAGTGCTTTGTTTTCTTTGAAAGTATATTTGCTTTTTTCTAAATCAATGCCTAGAACAGCGTCTAGTGTCAAAGCTACGTTTTTCATATAATTGACTTTGTCCATGTCCAGCGAAACTTTTGCAGTTGATTTAGTTACTAGATCTAATTTGGAAGCTGTAAAATCACCAGTTCCTTGATGGTCTAAACTATCTATTACCATTTTAATTTTTGAAGTTTCATCAAAATAACGAAATTGAAAATTTTCAATTTTATATCCTTTAATCTTTAATGATAAAGGATCGCTTTTGGCTTCGTCCTTATTTTCTTTACCTTTTAATGCAATATCAAAATTTCCAATACCCTCTTTATTGAAAATGATATTGATTAAGCCATTTTTCGACGTAATTCCGTCAATACTAATAGCTTCCTTTTTATCTTTAAATAGTTCTTTAATAGACATTTTTAAATTTACTTCACCCAAAGAGATCAAAGTATCTCCTTCAAATGGAGCTTTATTCACGATTGCCAATTTGTCTATTGTAACAGTTGCATTAGGGAAATTCTTGAACAAACTCAAATCAGCATCTGCAAAAACAACTTTTGCATCTACTTTTTCATTAATGACTTCGGCAATTTTAGCTTTTATTTGATCCTTAAAAAAGTAGGGAATACTAAATATAGCGATTAAGAATAGGATTATTAGCACTCCAATAATCTTTAAAATTGTTTTTAGCATAATTTGATTTTCTTTAGATTTATAAATTTAGCAAAATGATTCCTACTTACAGCAAAAATAGTAATTATAATTTTGTAGTTTCTAATGCTTTCGTAGAATAACAAAACAATCATTTTGCAATCTATGTTAAATAAAAAAAAATCCGTTCAAACGATAGCTCAAACGGATTTTTTCGAAGTATTTTTAAAAACTAATTAATGTTAATTTCAAAAGGCATTATGGCTTGAATCCCTGTTCGGGTTTGTAATCTTTTGATTTCTTGCATAATGCGATAATTCTCTTCGCCGATCTCTTCTTTTATAAAAGTTGCTTTTGATTTTGCAAAAGGGAGGTTCGCAAATAAATCATTGAAGTTTTTCTCGTATTCAGGATAATTTTGTGTGCTAAAATTTTTAATTTTTGCTAAAGAAGCTGCTTTAGCAATAGCATCATTTAATCCTCCAATTTTGTCAACTAAACCAATTTTTATAGCTTCAGAACCCGTCCAAACTCTACCTTGTGCGATAGCATCTACTTGATCGAAAGTCATTTTTCTACCTTCTGCAACATGCGTTACAAAAGTTTTGTAAATGTGCTCAACACCTTGCAGTGTTACTGCTTTGAATGTTTCATCAATAGGTACAAATGGGCTGTAGTTTGCTGCATTTTCATGCGTTTTTACTTGTTCGGTATTGATTCCTATTTTAGTAGCCAATGTTGTAAAGTTAGGTAAAATCCCAAAAACTCCAATTGAACCTGTAATCGTATTTGCTTCTGCAAAAATAGTATTGGCATTACAAGCAATATAATAACCACCTGATGCGGCATAATTTCCCATAGAAACAACTACTGGTTTTATTTTCTTAGTCAGTTCTATTTCTCTCCAAATCAAATCAGATGTCAAGGCACTTCCTCCTGGGCTATCAATACGAAGTACAATGGCTTTTACATTTTTATTTTTTCTGGCCTGTTGCAAAGAACGACGCATTGAACCTTCGCCAATAACATTCACATCACCTTCACCACTCATTATTTCTCCTTGAGCATAAATTATGGCTATTTCATCCTTGCTATCAAACGACTCTGAAGTTGTAGCTACTTTTTGAGCATAATCAGTAACCATAACTTTATTATAATCTTCATCGCTAGCTACTTTTAGAGCTTTTCTAATAGCATTGTGATACACATCCTCATACGCTACAATGTCTACTAATTTTTCAGCTTTTGCCATTTCTGGAGTTCGAGCCAGAAGACCATTTGCAATTTCGTTTAATTTTTCAACCGAAATATTTCTACTTTTAGAGATGTCAGTAATAATAGAACTCCAAACTGAATTTAATAAAGCAGTTGTTTGTTCTCTATTGGCATCACTCATTTTATTTTCTAGAAAAGGTTCTACAGCACTTTTGTATTTTCCATGGCGAATTACTTCCATTTTTACACCAGTTTTTTCTTGAAAATCTTTAAAAAACATGATTTCAGCTGAAAGGCCTTTGAAATCCATATCGCCAACAGGATTTATGTAAATAGTATTTGCTACAGAGTTCAAGTAGTATTCTTTTTGCGAATATGAATTGGCGTAAGCCATTACAAACTTTCCAGATTTTTTAAAATTTTCCAAAGCATTTCTTAACGCTTTACTTTGTGCCATTCCTAAAGAAGAATTATCGTTTAATATAGATATTCCTTTGATGTCATTATCTGTTTTTGCTTTCTCAATAGCGTTTATAATGTCAGTTAAACCTATTTTTTTTCCTTCTGAGAAAATAGTAACCCACGGATCTTTATACTTCCCCGCGTAATCATTTTGTATTTTATCTAAATTCAGTTCGATAACGGAGTTGCTTTTTACGGTCACAATTTCCGAGTCACTTCCAAAAGCGGCACCAATAATTAGTATTCCAAAAAAGAACAACATAAAGAAAATAAAAATCCCTATGATGGTAGCCAATACATTTCCTAAAAATTTCATATTTATATTTTTTTAATAAGTCTTTAATGCGCTTAGTTCGTTACAAATTTAAGGGATAAAAATCTAAAATTAGTTATTAACAGTCTTTATAAAGATACTTCTATTCTAAAATTGTTTTAGTTAATTTGCGGTTAATATGAAATCACAACATCAGGTCATTTTATCGTTAGGCACAAATCAAGGCAATCGATTACTAAATATCGAAAATTGTATAGCATTAATTCATCAGGAAATAGGAACGGTAATTAAAGTTTCAAAGTTATATGAAAGTCATTCTTGGGGTTTTGATAGTGATGCGTTCTATAATTGTGCTTTGCTTATTCATACCACGAATTCTGCTCAGAAAGTCTTGTCACAAGTTTTAAAAGCAGAGAAGAAACTTGGAAGAGTTCGTGGCGTAGTTCCAGGATATCAATCTAGAATTATCGACATTGATTTAATTGCTTTTGATGAAGAGATTATTAAGTCAGAAAAACTTCAGGTTCCGCATCCGTTAATGCAAAATAGAAATTTTGTTTTGTTGCCTATTCAGGATTTAAATCTAGATTGGAAACACCCTATTTTTAAAAAAAATATTGTAGAATTAGTAGACTCTTCCCCTGATCAAAGTAAATGCAATGTAGTTCAAAATTTAAAAAGTCCTTTGCAAAATATTCCCTTAGAAAAATTTAATTATGTTGCCTTTGAAGGAAATATTGGAGCAGGAAAAACCACTTTGGCCACAAAAATTGCAGAAGATTTTAATGCAAAAACCGTTTTGGAGCGTTTTGCTGATAATCCTTTTTTACCTAAATTCTATAAAGACCAAAACCGTTATGCGTTTCCGCTAGAAATGTCATTTCTTGCTGATCGATACCAACAATTATCAGATGATTTAGCACAATTTGATTTGTTTAAAGATTTTATTGTTGCCGATTATCATATTTTCAAATCGCTAATTTTTGCCAAAATCACATTGGCTGATGATGAATATCGTTTGTACCGAAATTTATTTGATATTATTTACAAAGAAATGCCAAAACCCGATTTGTATATTTATTTATATCAAAATTCAGAGCGATTACTGCAAAATATTAAAAAACGTGGTAGAAGCTATGAGCAAGAAATCCCTGCTGAATATTTAGACAAAATCAATAACGGTTATTTGGATTATATTAAATCACAAACGGAATTAAATGTATTAATCATTGATGTGTCCGATAGAGATTTTGTCAAAAATCATGAGGATTATCTTTTTATTTTAGATGAAATTCAGAATAAAATAAGCATGTAGAAAATACATCAATTAAAAAAAATCAGCTGTATGCAACCCTTGAATTTATCATTTATTTTAAGAATCGGTTAATTGTCTAAATAGTTAATTTTTACAAATAAATCCCAAACGACAATTCCAGCACTTACAGAGATGTTCAAAGAATGTTTGGTTCCTAATTGCGGAATTTCAATTGAACCGTCACAAAGAGCAACGGCTTCTTGCGAAACACCATACACTTCGTTGCCAAAAACTAATGCGTATTTTTTTTCTTTTTCAATTTTAAAATCTTGTAAGAAAACAGCACTTTCTACTTGTTCGATAGCAAATGTGGCTATGTTCTCTTTTTTTAAGTTTTCTATTAGTTCAAGAACATTTTCGTGGTGTTCCCAAGCAACTGTTTCTGTAGCTCCAAGAGCAGTTTTGTGTATTTCTTTGTTTGGAGGCGTAGCGGTAATGCCACAGAGGTATATTTTTTCGATTAAAAAAGCATCTGCAGTTCTAAAAACGGAGCCAATGTTATGCAAGCTGCGAATATCATCTAATACTAGAATAAGTGGTGTTTTTTCGGATTGTTTAAAATCTTCAATTGATTTTCGGTCTAGTTCGCTGTTTTCAAGCTTTCTCATGTTTTGGGATTATTCAAAAAAAAAGCTTCCTAATAATGGAAGCTTTCTTTTTATGTTTATTTAAAATTAGCTTTTTGGAGCATCAGCAGCTAAAACAGCTCCTTTTATAGTAAGCACTTTAGTTGGTGTAACTGCGTTAGTTGTTAAAGTGATTGTTTTAGAGAAAGGTTGACCTGCTCTTGATGTATCATATTTTACTCCAATAACTCCCTTTGCTCCAGGAGCAATTGGTTCTCTTGGATATGTAGGAACTGTACAGCCACATGAACCTTGTGCATTGGTAATGATTAATGGTTTGTTACCGTTGTTAGTAAAAACAAACTCACGATTTCCATCCGAATTGTAAGCAATATTACCATAATCAATAGTTTCTGTTTGAAAAACCATTCCTGCACCATCAACTTTTGCAACTGTAGTAGTTTTTGCTTTTATTTTCTTAGTTGCTTTTCCTGTTTCTTGTGCGTTAGAAGCCGTAACTCCTAAAACTAGTAATAATGCTAGTGTAATTATTTTTTTCATTTTCGTTATTTTTAATTTGTTAGACAAATTTAAAGAAAAAATCATGCCATTAGCTTAATTTCAGCTTAAAAAATATTATTATTTTTTTCGAACCTTAATAATTGACTATAAATATATAAATTCGCTGACAGATTTTTTTCATTCATTTTTTTTAAAGTAAAATAAGTTGGCATCAAAAGATAAATTGGTTAAGGAAACACCATTAATGAAGCAATATAATGAGATCAAAAGGAAATATCCTGATGCTTGTTTGTTATTTCGTGTAGGAGATTTTTATGAAACGTTTGGTGATGATGCCGTAAGAGCTTCTAAGATTCTAGGGATTACTTTGACTAAAAGAGGAGCGGGATCCGAAACAGAGACTGCTCTGGCAGGTTTTCCGCACCATTCTATAAATACCTATTTACCAAAACTTGTCAAAGCTGGACTTCGTGTAGCGATTTGCGACCAACTCGAAGATCCAAAAATGACTAAAACAATTGTAAAGCGGGGCGTTACAGAATTGGTAACTCCTGGAGTTTCTATGAATGATGAAGTTTTACAGTCTAAAACAAATAATTTTTTGGCAGCAGTTTTTTTTGCTAATAAATCTATCGGAATCTCCTTTCTCGATGTTTCTACAGGAGAATTTTTAACCGCTCAAGGAAATGCAGAATATATTGATAAGCTTTTGCAGAATTTTAATCCAAGTGAGGTTTTAATTCCAAAAAACAATAAGAATGATTTCCGAGAAACTTTTGGAGAGGATTACCATTGTTTTTATTTAGAAGATTGGATTTATAAAGAAGATTACGCTTTTGAAACCTTAACGAAACATTTTCAAACCGTTTCATTGAAAGGTTTTGGAATCGAAGAACTCAAAGAAGGAATTATTGCTTCGGGAGCTATTCTATATTATCTTTCAGAAACACAGCACAATCGAGTACAGCATATTACAAGTATTCAGCGTATTGCCGAGGATGCTTACGTTTGGATGGATCGTTTTACGATTCGAAATCTGGAATTGTATCACAGTTATAATCCAAATGCGGTTACATTACTGGATGTTATTGATAAAACGCTTTCGCCAATGGGTGGTCGTTTGTTGAAAAGATGGTTGGCTTTGCCCTTAAAAGATAGTGCTAAAATAAAAAGTCGTCATGAGGTAGTCTCTTATTTAAAAGACAATCAAGGTGTTTTGAACAATATTCAAAATCAAATTAAGCAAATTTCAGATCTAGAGCGACTGATTTCTAAAATTGCCGCTGGAAAAGTATCACCTCGCGAAGTAGTTTATCTAAAAGAATCATTGGATGCTATCATTCCCATTAAAACATTGGCATTAGAAAGTCCGCAGGAAGCTGTAAAGGTAATTGGGGACAGTCTACATAGTTGTGAATTGTTGCGTGAAAAAATAAAAACGGTATTGAATCAAGATGCTCCAGTAGCAATTTCAAAAGGAAATGCTATTGCAAAAGGAGTGCATGCGGAATTAGATGATTTGCGTGCTATATCAACTTCTGGTAAAGAGTTCTTAGATGGAATTGAAAAAAGAGAATCATTAGCAACAGGGATTTCCTCTTTAAAAATTTCTTTTAATAACGTTTTCGGCTATTATATCGAAGTTAGAAATATGCATAAGGATAAAGTGCCTGCAGAATGGATTCGCAAGCAAACTTTAGTCAATGCAGAACGTTACATTACCGAAGAATTAAAAGAGTACGAAACAAAAATATTGGGAGCAGAGGAAAAGATTCATAAGATAGAAGTAGAGTTATTCGAGCAATTAGTAGGTTGGATTGCTACTTATATCAAGCCAGTACAAATGAATGCCAATTTAGTGGCGCAGTTGGATTGTTTGTGTTCTTTTACGCAACTTGCTATAGAAAATAAATATGTTTGTCCAGAATTAGACGAAACATTCGAATTAGAAATCAAAAACGGAAGGCATCCTGTTATCGAGAAACAATTGCCAGTAGGTACTCCGTATATTGCCAATGATGTTTTCTTGGATAGAGAAACGCAGCAGCTTATTATGATCACGGGGCCTAATATGTCTGGTAAGTCGGCTATTTTGCGCCAAACCGCCTTAATCGTCCTCTTAGCTCAGATGGGAAGTTTTGTTCCTGCAGAGAGTGTTAGAATGGGTATTGTAGATAAGATATTCACTAGAGTAGGAGCGAGTGATAATATTTCGATGGGTGAATCTACGTTTATGGTCGAAATGAATGAAACGGCTTCGATTTTAAATAATATTTCTGATCGAAGCTT
The DNA here is from genome assembly GCA_965366105.1 of uncultured Flavobacterium sp. Lineage (GTDB taxonomy): Bacteria > Bacteroidota > Bacteroidia > Flavobacteriales > Flavobacteriaceae > Flavobacterium. The sequence continues at coordinate 16,517 of CBDUEE010000011.1, forward strand.
AGTCTTGTTAGATGAGATCGGAAGAGGAACGAGTACCTACGACGGAATTTCGATAGCATGGGCAATAGCTGAGTTTTTGCACGAGCATCCTTCAAGACCTAAAACATTGTTTGCGACGCATTATCATGAATTAAATGAAATGAGCGAATCCTTACCTCGAATTCAGAATTATAATGTAGCGGTAAAGGAATTAAAAGATACGGTTCTTTTTGTTAGAAAATTAGTAAAAGGAGGAAGTGCACATAGTTTTGGGATTCATGTTGCAAAAATGGCTGGAATGCCTCAGATTGTAATCTTGAAAGCACAAAAGCTGTTGAAGAAATTAGAGAAGAATCATTCGAGTGACGCATTAAACGGAATCAAAGCAGCAAAGGATCAAGTGCAAATGAGCTTTTTTAATCTGGACGATCCTTTATTAGAAGAAATTAAAGAAGAGATCTTAAACCTGGACATCAATACTATTACCCCTATGGAGGCCTTGATGAAACTCAATGAAATTAAAAGAATGTTGACTAAAAAATAATTTTACTTATTTTAAATAATAGGGTATCAGAAGGTTAACTTTTATTTCTAAAATTTTATCAAAAAAGGTTTGTATAACTCAATAAAAGTCTTAAATTTGCATCCGCAATACGGAATAAGTATCGCGGTTCTTTTTAAAAATTGAAAATGCGAAAATAGCTCAGTTGGTAGAGCGCGACCTTGCCAAGGTCGAGGTCGCGGGTTCGAGCCCCGTTTTTCGCTCCACACAACATAATGCTCGGATGGTGAAATTGGTAGACACGCTGGACTTAAAATCCAGTGAACAGCAATGTTCGTGCGGGTTCAAGTCCCGCTCTGAGTACTAAAAAAGCTTCAAACTATGTTTGGAGCTTTTTTTATTTTATACAATCCCTACTTCAAATTTAATGGTGTAATTCAAAGTAATTAAATCTCAATATTTTTATCGGGAATAGTAAAATTAGGTTAGCTAATGATGGGGTTGGTTTCTAGCGCTACAGAGTTAAGTTTTACGGAGGTAAAAAGAGTATTGTGGTATAATATCATAATTTAAAAAAGAAGCGAATTTTGTTCGGTTTATTCGTTTTGATTGTCAAATTTGTTTTAAAATAAATTATGGGTGCTTTTGTAATTAGTAAAAGATATAATGATGAATATAAATTTGTTTTCACTTCTAGAAAAGGGAAGATTGTATTTACAAGTTTGAGTTATGAACTTAAATTTGAGTGCGAGGAAAATATCGAAAAATTTAAAGGTGAAATAGATTCTGCAGATTTTTTAAAGTTTAAATCCTCTAGTGGAAAGTTTTTTTTTAAATTGATGCTGGGAGGTAATCATTTTGCAACCAGTAGAAAATATACAACTTCATTGCGTTTGCAAAAAGGAATTGATGAAATTGTACGGTATGGATCAATTTCAGAAGTATTAGACTTCTCTGGAAATGATTTTGTTTTTCTAGATTAGAGTTTTGAATCTTGCAAAAAAAAGAGTGTCTTGAAATTTCAAGACACTCTTTTTTTAGTTCCAGTCTCTCTTTATTGAAAAAGGAGAGTGATAGGAATTAAAAAAGCCATCTCGCATAGCGGATGGCTTTAAAATTTTTAGAATTTAAGTTCTAATTATTTTTTTACTTCAGCAGCAGCTTCAGTAGCAGTAGCAGCAGCATCAGTTGCAACAGCAGCAGCAGAATCAACTACAGTAGCAGCAGAATCAACTACAGCAGCAGCAGAATCAACTACCATAGCAGCAGAATCAACAGTGTTAGCAGAATCTTCAACAGAAGCGTCAGCTTTTTTACATGATACAACAGTTAATACAGCAACAGCAGCTAAACTTAAAAATACTTTTTTCATCTTAATTTATTATAAAAGGTTAATTATTAATTCGTGGCAAAGATATAAATTTTTTAATATGTAAATTATTTTTTTATTTTTTTTTTAAAAAATAATATTTTTTACCAACGTTCATTTAAATAGCAATTATTATGCCAGTTGAATAGAAGGTTAAATTAGTTTTTAATGTCACTAATTCAACCTTTTTTTTAAATCTATTTTTTATTTAAGTTCTTCTTTTTTAGTTCCTTGCCTTGTTTAGGGTGTACTAATTTTAATTCGCTAATTAAGTTTTTTGCTCCAGCATATTTGTCCATAATAAATAAAACATATCTTATGTCTACCATTATGTTTCTACAAATACTAGGGTCATAATAAATATCGCTCATTGTTCCTTCCCAAACTCTGTCAAAATTAAGTCCTATTAAGTTTCCGTGAGCGTCGATTGCTGGACTTCCTGAGTTGCCTCCTGTAGTATGATTGGTACCAATAAAGCAAACCGGCATTTTGCCATTTTCACTGTATGGGCCATAATCTTTTGTTTTATACAGGTCAATCAATTTTGCAGGCACATCAAATTCATAGTCACCTGGAATATATTTTTCCATTACACCGTCTAAGTAGGTTATTGGTGTGTAAACTGTAGCGTCTTTAGGTTCATATCCTTTTACTTTTCCATAAGTTACTCTTAGAGTGCTATTGGCATCAGGAAAAATTCGGCTATCGGTGTTTAATTCTAGTTGCGCTTTCATGTAAGTACGTTGCAATGCGGTGATCTCTAAGTTGATTTCATCGTATTTTGGTGCAATCTCTTTGGTGTACTTATCTGACAATTCTTTTACAAGGATAAAAGCTGGATCAGCATTTAAGTTTGCAACTACAGTTTTTGCATCTCCAGAAAGTAATTTTTTCAAGCTGTCGTAATCTTTAAGTTTGGATTTACTATAGATTTCCGAAGCTAAATTTTTAGCATTGATGTTGGTTAAGCCTTTTGGTAAAAACTGCTTTGAAGGCTGTTTAGCGTATAAATCGATTAATTGTTCAAAAACTTTTTCATCAACTGTTGCATTAAAGTTTTTATAAAAATCTGCCAAACTACTAATTAAATTAGTTTTTCTGTCGTTGAAAGCTTGTTCACCTTTAGCGTTGTAAACTTGTTCTAATTGGTATAATTTAAATCCGGTGCTAAGCATTTCTGTATTACGTTGTACTGTCTCCATAAAATATTCTCTTGCAACGGCATAAGGAGCGATTGCAGCATAGTTCTTTTCGAAATCAGCTAATAGTGTTCCGTATTCTTTTTCTTTCCCTGCTTTAACTATTTTTTGTTGAAAAGCTTTCTCTGATTCTCTTTTTACAGCTACAGCATTTGATTTTTTTAACCCTTGAGTTTCTCCAATCCATTTTTTCCAATAATTAGCAATACTTGCATATTTTGAAGCGTACTGAATTTTGATAGCATTGTCTTTTCGCATAAATCCATCAGCAACTTTCAAGGCTTTGTCTCTAATTTCGATTTTTGCTGGATTTAACTCGTTCACAATTTGCTCAATCGCAACGGCAGGCAAATACTCATTTGTTTTTCCTGGATAACCAAATACTAACGTAAAATCATCTTCGGCTACACCATCAAGTGAAATTGGTAAAAAGTGTTTTGGGGTGTAAGGCACATTGTCTTTTGAGTATTTTGATGGACGATTATTTTTGTCCGCATAAATTCTAAATAAAGAGAAATCTCCTGTATGACGTGGCCAAACCCAGTTATCCGTATCAGATCCAAATTTTCCTATTGAGGTCGGTGGAGCGCCCACCAAACGAACATCGGTAAAGGTTTCTGTTACAAAAAGCATGTATTGATTGCCTTCATAAAATGTACGAATTTTGTTTTCTTGCCAACTTTCCTTTGGTAGAGAGTTACTTAATGCTGAAATGTTCTCTTGGATTTTTTTCTGTTTTTCTGCTTCATTTGTAAGTGTAGCTGTTCCGTTCAATACAGCTGTCGTTACATCTTCAATTTTTACAATAAAAGTTACTGTCAGATTCTCGTTAGGTAATTCATCTTCCATTTTGTAAGCCCAAAAACCATCTTTAAGGTAATCGTGATCTACGGTAGAGTGCGATTGAATTTGAGAATAACCGCAGTGGTGATTGGTTAGAATTAATCCTTTTGGAGAAATTACTTCAGAAGTGCAACCGCCATTAAAATGCGGAACTGCATCTTTCATGCTAGATTGGTTTACATCATAAATTTCTTTCACAGACATTTTCATGCCTAGATTTTTCATTTCTGTTTCATTCATTCCTTTTAATAAGGAAGGAATCCACATTCCACCTTGTTGGGCTTGTGTCTGAATAACAAATAATAATAGGAATAGTTTTAAAAATTTCATGTTTATTTATTTAGTTTGCAATTTTAACTAGTTTTGAATGCCATTAATTTTCGATTATGGAATTCAAAACCGTTGGCAATATACAATTTTTGTGCGTTTTGATTGTGGTTTTCTATTTCTAAGTAGATTAATTTTAGTGATAATTTTTTACTTTCATTCAAAACAAATTGGATAGCTTGATTTCCAATTCCTTTACCTCTAGCTTGTTTGGTTAGGTACAATTCATCTAAAAAAGCAATTTTTCCTTGGTATTCAAAACTAAAAATAAAAGTTAGAATCACATAACCCACCACTTCTTCTTCGTTCAAAATAAGCCATGCTTTTCCCAGATTTTCATTGGCAATGAATTCCTTAAATAAAGATTTGCTAACTTTTAGGTCAATAGGATAATTGTCTATCGCATAGAAATCCTGCATCAACAACACTATGGTTTCTATATCTGTAGTGACTAATGGTTTAAAATGTATCATTTAAAATATTTTTTAAAATTATAGAAGTAGCCCCTTTATTCATTTGTACAAAAGTTTCGCAAATATGTCCTTTTTCATTCCTAATATCATCATTCCGAATTAGGTTTATAAAGGTTTCTTTTAATTCTTTAGCATTTGTTATAACACTACAACCTTCCATATTGACTAATGCGGTTGCTTCTGGAAAATGAGAATAGTTAGGTCCGATGACAATTGGAACACCAAAGGTAGCAGGTTCTAATAAATTGTGAACACCAGGATTTCCAAAACCTCCACCAACATAAGCAATATCTGCATAGCTATAAATCTTTGTTAGAATACCAACAGTATCAATAATAAAAACATCAAAATTAGCTAAATTCTGTCCTTCTTTTTCAGTGAATAAAACCGTTTTTTTAGTGATGCTACTCTTTAATTGTTGAATTTGTTCTTTCTTGATGTTATGTGGCGCAATTATAAATTTAATTTTCATTGCGTTTGAATTGATAAAATCAATCAATAAGTTTTCATCTTTTGGCCAAGAACTTCCTATAACAATTGTGGTTTTGTTGTCTTTAAATTGAGAAATGAAATCTAATGAATTGTCTTTTTCTAAAATGGTAGCTACTCTGTCAAATCGAGTATCTCCAGAAATTGAAACATTTGTTTTGCCTAGACTTTGCAAGAGTTTTTTAGACTTTTCGTTTTGTACAAAAAAGTAAGTGAAAGAGTTTAATGCTTCTCTGTAAAAACCACCATACCATTTAAAAAAAAGTTGGTTTTCTCTTAATATTCCAGAAATTAAATAAGTCTTTGTATTTCGTTTTTTAAGCCCAGCTAAATAATTGGGCCAATATTCGTATTTAATAAAAAAAACTAAATCGGGGTGAACTAATTCTAGAAAATCGTCAGCATTTTTCTTGGTGTCTAATGGAAGATAAACTGTTACATCTGCTACAGAGTTGTTTTTACGAACCTCATAACCAGAAGGCGAGAAAAAAGTAAGAATGATTTTATGAGACGGAAATTGTTTTTTTACAGCTTCTATAACAGGTAAACCTTGTTCGTATTCGCCCAAAGAAGCGGCATGAAACCAAATTGTTTGATCAGATTGATTTATTTTTTGTTGCAATGTTAAAAAAACATCCTCTCGTCCTTCTACAAAAAGTTTCATTTTAGGACTGAAAAGGGCTGTGATTTTTAATAAAAAACCAGCAAATAGAACCACTAAATTATAGAGAAAAAGCATCTTTTAGAATTTGGGGCTAAAATACGGTTTCTTTATTTTAGTTTCTTCGAATGAAATGCTTAAAATTTATTTTGTTACAGCTTCACTTTTTTATTTCATCAAAATAGAATTTATTTTAAGTGGTGTTCATTGGTTTGAACTCAATAATAACTATTTTTGTTCTTCGTTTTTAGAAAGAGTTCGTTGTTTTTAAAAACAGTATCCTTTCGAACTTTAAACAAGCAAAATCAATGAAAAAAATTCAAATGGTTGACTTAAAAAGTCAATACGATAAGATAAAAGAAAGTGTAAATAGTTCTATTCAAGAAGTTTTAGAAACCAATACTTATATTAATGGACCTCAAGTTCATCAGTTTCAAAAATCTCTAGAAACGTATTTAGATGTAAAACACGTAATTCCATGCGCAAACGGAACCGATGCTTTACAAATTGCTATGATGGGTCTAGATTTAAAACCAGGAGATGAGGTAATTACTGCCGATTTTACTTTTGCTGCTACTGTTGAGGTTATAGCCTTGCTACAATTGACACCCGTTTTAGTAGATGTTGATTTAGTTAACATGAATATCTCTATTGAAGGAATCAAAAAAGCCATTACTCCAAAAACTAAAGCAATTGTACCGGTTCATTTATTTGGTCGTGCCGCTAATATGGAAGCTATTATGGCTCTTGCCAAAGAACATAATCTATATGTAATTGAAGATAATGCGCAAGCAATTGGCGCTAATTGCAAGTTTTCTGACGGAACAAAAAAGAAAGCAGGAACGATAGGTCATGTTGGTGCAACTTCGTTCTTTCCGTCTAAAAATCTTGGTTGTTATGGAGACGGAGGTGCTATTTTTACTAATGATGATGCTTTAGCACATAAATTACGTGGAATTGTAAATCACGGAATGTACGAACGCTACCACCATGATGTTGTAGGTGTAAATTCTCGTTTAGATAGTATTCAAGCAGCTGTTCTGAATGCTAAATTACC
>CBDUEE010000012.1:0-23408 GCA_965366105.1 uncultured Flavobacterium sp.
TTAAAATGGCAAAAGGACCTGAAAAAAACACGAAAAATAAGGCTTTACATACTAAATTGCTAAATCGTAAAAAAAGTAAACTTCAAGAAGAAAAGAAAGAAAAAGCATTACGATTGAAAGTTTTAGTGACTAAAATGAATCAGCAAAAGAGTACTGACAGTTAAAAAAGTCTGTTAATTGTTATTTTTTTTTCTGTAATCGATAACAATATTTTTTAGTACTTCAGATGTTAATTCAAACCCACTTTGCAAAGGATTACCTTCCCAACGAACAATCCCGTTCGGATCTAATAAAATGCAATGTGGCAACCCATTTATTTTTAATAATTTATAGGATTTTCGTCGCCTGTCGATTGCGTTGAAGTACTCAATTTTTGGCTCTATAAGCGTATTAACTTTCCTTTCACTTTCGTCGCTAATACCAATAACTATTAAATCTTCAGTAAATTCTTTACTAAAATTATTTAGTAGAGGAATTAAGGTTTTATGGGTTTCACACCAAGTTGCCCAAAAGTCAATTAAAACAAATTTACCTTTTGTATTAGGTTGATCAGAAAGCCATTTTTCAACTATTAAGTTTGGCGCTTTTTGATTGATTATCGATTTTGCCCATATTTCTTTTTCTTGTGAAAAAGCATGTAAAATAAATAGTAAGTTTAAAACTAAAAATACTTTTCTCATTGTATAAATTTACATTGGTTTCTCAAATATATTGAATTATTTATTACTTCAGCCCAGCAAATTTTTCAGTTTTAAGGATTTAATTTTTAGTTTTAAACTGAAATAAAAAACAATCTCAATTCCCCTCAAAAAAAATCTGCTAAAAAAAATATTTCCTTCCCTCAATTATTTCTCCGAAATTTGCCCCAAACTCCTTAAATTAAACTCAAATGGAATTCGGTAGAATTATAATTTCAGAAACAGCTGCAAATGGCGAAAACCCACAAGACGTAATCAACTCGAACATTTCGGTGATTAACTTAATGCGCGAGGAGAAAATTGATGATGATTTAATTCATGAAGATGCGTTGATGAGTTATTATTTAGATTATTACACTTCACAATACACCGAAGGCAATTTTTCACAGTTTGTCTATAATTCGAAATGGAATGCAGAGCTAAATGAACTTATAGAAGAAGGTTTACAGCTACTTGGGGCCGAAAAGCATTTAGAATTTTTTCAACAACAATGCAAGAAAGTCAAATTGATGAGCAGCGTAAAAAGAGATAAATTTTTTAAAGGAAAATTAGAAGGCGTTAACCCAGTTCGGGATTTAATGAATAGCGATACTTTTTTTGAAATTGAAGAAAATCTAATGCAACTTAATGCTGATTTCTTAAAAACACATCCTGATTTAGAAGTACTATCAGTTGATGATATGTTTTCAGCATTAGAAGAATTTGTGGGTCACGAAATTAAAAGAGAGTAAAAGTTTAGGCATGAATTTCACGAATGGTCACGAATAAAAAATTACTTTAATTTCACTAATCTTAAAAATAATGGACATAAATTGTTTGTATAAGATTAGAGATTTTATCTATCATTAGTGAAATTAACAGGATAAAAAATTTGCCCTAATTCGTGAAATTCGTGTTTAAAACTCCTAAGCACAAATGCCTAAATTTTTTCCCTCGTTTCTATCAAACATTTCATTAAATTTGCTTCCATTATTAGAAATATAATAGTTATAAAAATCAATCTATGTTACAAATTGCATTTATTAGAGAGAATCAGGAGAAAGTAATCAATGCTTTGGCAAAAAGAAATATGGATGCCAAAAGTATTGTTGAAGAAGTGGTACAACTAGATGAAAAACGTCGCGCTACGCAAGTAGAGTTAGACGGAATTTTATCAGAATCTAATAAATTGTCCAAAGACATTGGGGAATTGATGAAAAATGGGGAGAAATCAAAAGCCGCAATTCTAAAAGAAAAAACGGTTTTAAATAAAGAGAAAAGCAAAAAAATAGCAGAAACTGCTGATGCTCTTGCTGCGGAACTTTTAGAAAAATTATATACATTACCCAATCTTCCGTCAGATATTGTTCCAGTTGGGAAAACACCTGAGGAAAACTTAAATGTTTTTCAAGAAGGTGCTATTCCAGTTTTGCATGAAGAAGCACAGCCACATTGGGAATTGGTAAAAAAATACGACATCATCGATTTTGAATTAGGTGTAAAAATTACTGGAGCAGGATTTCCAGTTTATAAAGGAAAAGGAGCCAAGTTACAACGCGCTTTGATCAATTATTTCCTAGACAAAAATACGGCTGCAGGATATAATGAAGTTCAAGTTCCTCACATGGTCAACGAAGCTTCGGCTTACGGAACGGGACAATTGCCAGACAAAGAAGGACAAATGTATCATGATAAAACAGATGATTTGTACTTGATTCCAACGGCTGAAGTTCCAGTAACCAATTTGTTTCGCGACGTAATTTTGAACGAAAGTGAGTTGCCTATTTTGACAACAGCATATACGCCGTGTTTCCGTCGTGAAGCAGGTTCGTATGGTGCGCATGTACGTGGTTTAAATCGTTTGCATCAATTTGACAAAGTAGAAATTGTACGAGTAGAGCATCCTGATAAATCGTATGAAGCATTAGACGGAATGGTTGAACACGTAAAATCTATTCTTCAAGAATTGAAATTACCGTACCGTATATTACGTCTTTGTGGCGGAGATATGGGGTTCACTTCTTCTTTAACGTATGATTTTGAAGTTTTTTCTACCGCACAAGATCGTTGGTTAGAAATCAGTTCGGTTTCTAATTTTGAGACTTTTCAAGCCAATCGTTTGAAATTGCGTTTCAAAGATAAAGACGGAAAAAACCAATTGGCACACACGCTAAATGGAAGTTCATTAGCATTGCCAAGAGTTTTAGCTGGAATTTTAGAAAACTACCAAACTCCAGAAGGAATTGTAATTCCAGAAGTTTTACGTCCGTATTGCGGATTTGATATTATTGACTAATTAGTGTTCAGTCCTCAGTGATCGGTGTTCAGTTTGCCTTTTGAACATTACATCGGTTCGCAAACTGAACACTGAATACTGAACACCTGCAATATGAAGCACTTTTTTCTCTACATTACTTTGTTTTTCTCGTTATTTGGATTCGCTCAAAACGAACAATTAGCGCAATATTACTATGAAAAAGGAGATTTTGAAAAAGCTAAAATTGGTTTTGAAGAATTATTACAAAAGACGCCCCAAAACACACAGTATTTTTTAAGAACAATAGATTGTTATCAGCAACTACAACAATTTGATATTGCCGAAAAAGCAATTCAACAACGATTAGATAAATACAAACAAGGTACACTTCTTGTTGAATTAGGCTATAATTTTCAATTGCAAAAAAATGATGCTAAAGCTAAGAATTACTACAATCAAGCATTAGAACGGATCAATAAAAATCCAATAGAAGTATATGGAATTTCAACTTCTTTTGAGAGAAAAGTACTTTTAGAATATGCCTTAAAAGCCTACCAAACTGCAATAGCGATAGAGCCTAATGATAATTTTAATTATCAAATAGGATTGCTTTACGGGCAATTGGGTAATATAGAAATGATGATTGCTACTTTTCTAGATGATGCCTTCAAGAATCCCCAAAATTCTATTAGAATTCAAAATCAATTGGTTCGTTTTATGGTAGATGATGGCGATGCTAATTTTAATGAAATGTTGAGGAAAGCCTTGATTTTAAGGGTTCAAAAAAATCAAGACCTGTTTTGGAATCATTATTTGAGTTGGTTTTATGTTCAGCAAAAAGAGTTTGAGAAAGCCTTTGTTCAGGAAAAAGCAATTTATAAACGCAACCCAGAATCACTTAATAGTATTGTAAATCTAGCACAATTAGCTATTGAAGAGGATAATCATGAAGCTGCCAAGGAAATTTTAAGTTTTGTTTTGGAAAATACTAAGGATTTAGAATTGCTTGTTCAGGCCAATTCTTATTTAATAGAAATGAAAATTGAAAAGGCGAAAGAGAAAGACTTTTCAGCCATCAATATAGAACTAGCTAATTTGCTACGGGAATTTGAGATAAGTCCTTTTACCTTATCTTTGCAGTTGACTCAAGCGCATTTTGTTGCCTTTAATTTAAAAAAACCGGAAGAAGGAAAGGCTATAATAAAAAGAGCCCTCGAATTGCGTTTGAATGATTATGAAGTAGCTAAAGCCAAAATGGAATTAGCAGATATTTTGCTTTACGAGGAAAAATTCAATCAAGCTTTAATTTATTATTCACAGATTGAGCTAGACTTAAAAAATGATGTAATGGCGCATGAAGCTACTTTGAAAGCAGCTAAAACGAGTTATTTTAAAACTGATTTTGAATGGGCTTTGAAACAGTTTAAAGAGTTGAAATCAGCTAACACGCAGTTGATTGCAAATGATGCTTTGGAATATTTTTTATTGATAAATGACAATACAGTTGCTGATTCGACTCAAACGGCCTTAAAACAATTTGCAAAAGGAGATTATCTATTATATCAAAATAGAAATCAGGAAGCGGTAGCGCAGTTTCAATTGATTTTAAAAAGTTTTAAAGGTCAGGAAATTGAAGCTGTAACCTTATTGAGATTGGGAGAAATTTATGAAAAACTAGGTGATTTTACTTTGGCTTTAAGCCAATACCAAGCAATAATTGATCATCACAGTGACGGAATATATAGTGATGAAGCATTGTTTTTTTCGGCCGAAATTTATAGTAAACGATTGCAACAACCGGAAAAAGCAAAACCGCTATATGAGAAGATAATCTTTAATCATCAAGATAGTATTCATTTTATAGAAGCTAGAAAAAAATTCCGAGAGTTGCGAGGCGATACGAATTTATAAAATGATTTTAGATTGAGGATTAACGATTCTTGATAGCAGATTTATAAAAAGAGTCTTAGTTCAAAATTATAACACAAATAAAAAAATGATAATATACAACGTTACCACAAACATACACGAAAGCGTTCACGATCAATGGATGATTTGGATGCGTCACAAACACATTCCAGAAATTTTGGCAACAGGAAAATTTTCTTCTGCACGAATGGTTCGGGTTTTAATTCAGGAAGAGATGGGCGGAACAACCTACTCTGTTCAATATACAACCGATAGCAAGGAAACGCTAGAGAAGTATTATCAAGAAGATGCAGCAGGATTTCGGGAAGAAGCACAGAAATTGTTTGGAGATAAAATGCTGGCTTTTAGAACAGAATTAGAATTGATTTCAGATCATTAAATAGTTTTTAGAATTTAGGTTGTAAGAATTTGATTATCAGATTAAAGTTCTGATTATTAATTGTAATAACTTTGTTTATTCATGCCTTCATGAAAAAAAAACAAATATAATTAGCGCTTTGATGCTAAATGAATCTCAAAGGTTGAATTGTAAAGTCTTTGCGAGAATATAATAATAAAATTAAGCGAGATTGCCTTGTGCTTCGCAATGACAAAATGGAAAAAGTAAAAGCCAAAAAACACCTCGGACAGCATTTCTTAAAAGATGAAAGTATTGCAAAAGATATTGCTGACACGTTGAATTTAGTAGGATATGATGATGTATTAGAGATTGGGCCTGGAATGGGTGTTTTGACTAAATATTTATTAGATAAACCTATTACTACATACGTGATCGAAATTGATACGGAATCAGTAACTTATTTAGATGAAAATTATCCTAAATTGAAGGATAAAATTATTTCTAAGGATTTCTTGAAATACAACATCAATGAAATTTTTGAAGGAAAACAATTCGCTATTATTGGAAACTTCCCATATAACATTTCGACTCAAATTGTTTTTAGAGCTTTAGAATACCGCAACCAAATTCCTGAATTTGCAGGAATGTTTCAAAAAGAAGTAGCACAACGTATTTGTGAAAAAAAAGGAACAAAAGCCTACGGAATTTTGTCGGTTTTAGTACAGGCCTTTTACGATGCGGAATATTTATTTACTGTAGACGAAAATGTTTTCATTCCGCCACCAAAGGTCAAATCTGGAGTTTTGCGCTTGCGTAGAAAAGAAGATTATAGCTTGCCTTGTGGAGAGAAATTATTTTTTACGGTTGTAAAAACTGCTTTTCAACAACGTAGAAAAACGTTGCGTAATAGTTTAAAAACAATGAATTTGTCGGATAAATTGCGAGAAGATACTGTTTTTGATCTTAGACCAGAACAACTTAATGTAGAACAGTTCATAGAACTGACCCAAAAAATAGAAGCCGATGGAGTTTAAAATCAGCAAAGAATTAATTCATGAGTTAGAGGAACTTATTAAAAGTAGAAACGACAAGCAATTGGAGGTTTTATTAAGTGATATGCACCATGCTGATATTGCCGAAATTCTAGATAAGCTTGATTTTAATGAGGCTACTTATATTTTTAAAGTATTAGATAGTGATAAAACAGCCGAAATTCTTCTTGAATTAGAGGACGATTTAAGGGAGAATATATTAGGTAGGCTTTCTGCAAAAGAGATTGCGGAAGAGTTAGATGAGTTGGAAACTAACGATGCTGCAGATATTATTGCGGAACTTTCACAAGATTTGAAAGCGGAGGTAATATCAGAACTTCAAGACGTTGAACATGCTAAAGATATTGTTGACTTACTGCGTTATGACGAAGATACTGCCGGTGGTATTATGCATAAGGAATTGGTAAAAGTCAACGAAAATTGGAATGTACTTACTTGTGTAAAAGAAATGCGTATTCAGGCTGAAAATATTTCTAGAGTACATTCTATTTATGTGGTAGATGATGAAGACCGATTAAAAGGGCGTTTATCCCTTAAGGATTTATTGACTACCTCCTCCAGAACTGCCATAAGTGATGTTTATATTCGTAAACTTAACTCCGTAAAAGTAGATACTGAGGATGTTGAGGTAGCTCGTATCATGCAAAAATACGATTTAGAAGCAATTCCTGTAATTGATGAATTAGGACGTTTAGTTGGTCGAATTACGATTGATGATATTTTAGATGTAATCAAGGAGGAAGCCGATCAGGATTACCAATTAGCAGCAGGTATCTCTCAAGATATTGAAGCAGATGATAGTATTATCGAACACACTAAGGCACGTTTGCCTTGGTTAGTTTTGGCACTTTTAGGAGGATTTATAACCGTAAAAGTTCTGGGGTTATTTGAACCAGCGATGGAAGAGCATGGGAAATTATTTTTTTTCACACCTTTAATTGCGGCGATGGCTGGAAATGTTGGAGTACAATCATCAGCGATTATTGTTCAGGGATTGGCTAATAATACATTGAGCGGATCCTTGTTTAATAGATTAATAAAAGAAGTTTTACTGAGCTTATTAAATGGAGTAATTTTGGCTGTTATCTTGTTTATAGGAAGTCATTTTTTATTAAATGTGGAATTTATCATTGGCTTTATTGTTACAATAGCATTAGTTTCTGTGATTATTATTGCCTCATTAATTGGTACATTTATACCATTGTTGCTCGATAAATTCGGAGTTGATCCCGCCCTAGCCACTGGGCCATTTATTACAACGAGTAATGATATTTGCGGAATTCTAATTTATTTTTCGATAGCTAAAATGATTTTAGGATTTTAAAATATAATAGAATCAAAGACATACTTTTTTAACTAAAACCAAACAACCACTACTATCTATAAAATACGTTCATTGATTGTTAATAATAAAGCAACCAAGAGCGGGTCTAGGAGAGGAAAAACCACAACCAGCATGAAAGTACACATCATTGGCGGCGGGAACTTAGGAGTTTCCATTGCCTTGGGATTATCAAAATTCTCATCCGATAATCAAATTACAATAACGCGTAGAAATACGGCGAGTATCCTTTATCTTGAAAAGCTAGGAGCTACGGTTTCTACTAATAATACGCACCTAATTCAGGAAGCCGATGTTATTATTTTGACCATAAAACCTTATCAAGTCGATATCGTTTTGAACGAAATTTTACCTGTAATTTCTAATAAAATCATTGCTTCTGCAGTGAGTGGATTGTCTATAGAAAATTTGCAAAATAAGATAGGCAACTTGAATACAGCGGTTAGGATCATGCCTAATATCGCAGCACAATTTGGTGCGTCGGCTACCTGTATTGCTTTTAATGAGAGTAATAGAGATAAAGCACAAGGAGTAGTTTCTCTTTTTCAAAGTTTAGGAACGGCTCCTATTATTGACGAAAAATTAATGGATGCAGCAACCGTTCTCGCAGCCAGTGGAACCGCTTTTGCATTGCGTTATATTCGGGCTTCTATGCAAGCGGGGATCGAAATAGGTTTTGACTGGCAAACGGCTTTAGCTATATCAGCACAAACCGTAAAAGGTGCGGCTGAAATGTTATTAGAGGAAAAAGTACATCCAGAACAGTTAATTGATCGGGTAACAACACCTCAAGGTTGTACTATTGCAGGATTGAACGAAATGGAAATGCACGGATTCAGTTCTTCATTGATTAGAGGTATTAAAACTTCTCTGAAACAAATTAAAGGTTAGAGTTAAAGGATTTTTAGATAATGATGAATCTAGATTTTGCAAAAACAAATAGTAATCTTTTATTACTACTTTGCAAAAGAAACTCGAATCAATAATTAAAATTTTAAATAAACCAATAAAAGCCTCGTTTAACTCTTTGTTAAGCGAGGCTTTTTATTTGAAATTGAATTAATTTAGATGAATTATAGTTGTGTTATTTTCTTCTTCTATCAGGTTTCAAAGTGTATTTCAACCATAAGAAGCCAGCAGTTCCAGCAATAAATGAAGCAATCAGTATTGCAATTTTAGAATAGGTGATGACTTCTTCTCCATCATTTTTAAAAGCAAGAAGTGTAATAAAAATTGACATCGTAAATCCTATTCCACCTAGCATTCCGGCTCCTATTATGGTACGCCATTTTAAATCTTTAGGGAGTGCGCAAAGACCTAAACTGACAGCTAAAAATGAAAACAACCAGATTCCTAATGGTTTACCCACAACTAGACCTAATATAATTCCAATTGTATTAGGATGATTAAGTCCTTCATGCCAATCTGAACCTATTGCTATACCAGTATTGGCTATTGCAAATAAGGGTAGAATAAAAAATGCTACGGGATTATGTAAAAAATGCTGTAATTTATAAGAAGATGTTTTCTTACTACCATCCCCAAATGGAATTACAAATGCTAATAATACTCCTGTTATTGTGGCGTGAACTCCTGAATTTAACATAAAATACCACATAGCAGCACCACCTATTAAATAAGGTATCAGGTTGTGAACTTTTTTTCTGTTTAAGATAAACAAGAAACCCATAATGGCAAAAGCAATAAATAGATTCGTAAAAGCAATCGATTTTGTGTAAAAAACAGCAATTACCATAATAGCACCTATGTCATCAATTACGGCAAGTGCGGTAAGGAATATTTTTAGCGAAGTAGGCACGCGATTTCCTAAAAGGGATAGTATACCAATAGCAAAAGCAATATCAGTAGCCATGGGGATACCAGCTCCATTTTGTGTTATGGTTCCAAAGTTTAATAGTAAAAAGATTCCAGCAGGGACAACCATTCCGCCTAAAGCTCCAAAAAGAGGTAAAGCAGCATTTTTTATACTTGATAATTCACCTTGATAAATTTCACGTTCTAATTCTAAACCGATCAATAGAAAGAAAATAGCCATCAGTCCATCGTTAATCCAATGGGTTATAGAATGACTGCCAATATTAGTTTCCCAAAATGCAATATATTCTGTTTGAATGGGTGAATTGGCTAATAAAAGAGAAAGTATCGTTACGGAAAGTAATAAAAGTCCACCAGATTTTTCGCTTTCAAAAAAAGCTTTGAATGTTTTTGTTAATTTCATTTTTCATTTTTCATTTATTACGTTTATTTAATTTGTAATAAAAATTGAGATCGCTAATTTATGAATTTAGACTCAAATTTCGGTAGTTAAAACAATAAACCGTATTTTTTTTGTTAATTTGAAGGATCAAAAAATATAAATTTCATGGACATTAAAATCCTTCATATCGATAGTAATCATCCTTTACTTTGGGATCAATTGCAAAATTATGGTTTTATAAATCACAGCGATTTTACATCTTCCAAAGAAGAAATTGAAGCTAAAATTAAAGATTATCAGGGAATTGTGATTCGTAGCCGATTTAAAATTGATAAAAATTTCCTTGATAAAGCTACTAATTTACAATTTATAGCTCGAGTAGGAGCAGGATTAGAAAGTATCGATTGTGAGTATGCAATGACTAAAAACATTACGCTTATTGCAGCGCCCGAAGGAAATCGTAATGCAGTTGCCGAACATACACTAGGAATGATTTTATCCCTTTTTAATAAACTCAATCAAGCAAACAGTGAGATACAATCAGGACATTGGAATAGGGAAAGCAATCGAGGACATGAGCTAGACGGGAGAACGGTAGGAATAATTGGTTACGGAAATATGGGGAAAGCTTTTGCGAAAAAACTACAAGGTTTTGATGTAAAAGTGCTCTGTTATGATATAAAGGGAAATGTGGGTGATACTAATGCTAGACAAGTAACTTTAGAAGAATTACAGCAAAAAACAGATGTGCTCAGTTTGCATATTCCGTGGACTGCACAAACAGATAAAATGGTTGATAGTAATTTTATAAATGAATTTAAAAAACCTTTTTGGATTATGAACACGTCCAGAGGAAAGAATATTGTCACAGCTGATTTAGTTGCTGCGATGCAATCCGGAAAAATTCTAGGTGCAGGTTTAGATGTTTTAGAGTATGAAAAGTTGTCTTTTGAAACACTTTTTCAAGATAAAAACACACCAGAAGCTTTTCAATATTTGTTAAAAGCAAAAAATGTTATCTTGACGCCTCACATTGCGGGTTGGACATTTGAAAGTCAGGAGAGATTAGCACAAGTAATAGTCGATAAAATTAAGGTAAAATATTTTGGCTAACCCAATGATCCTGAACTAGAAAAATAATTGATAACAGTTGGCTTTTTTTAAATCAAAAATTTCAATTTATGAATTATAAGGAAAATAGAATCATAATTCTACTCTTTGCTTTAAAAAATAAAAATGGTTGTGCTTGGTCGGCTTTTGGTTTCTATTTATAGATAATTATTTTGCTTCCAACAAAGAACAGGTTCTACAAATTCTCAGAGTAAGCAATTTAGATTGTATATTGCAAATATTATCTGACGAAGGTGTAACGATTCGACTAATAGCTAGACTAAGTAAGTGTTGAATATTTGCAAAAGTTCTAAAATCGAACCATATCAGATAATTTTTTTATAGCATTTATTAAAACATTCAAATAATTAAAATATTTACTAACTTAACTAAACCAAAATGACAGAAATTGTAAATGAAACTTGGAATACTCCAAGAAAACCTATTCCAGTATTTAAAGTAGATCCTGTAATGGTATTAATTTTAGGGTTCCTAACTTGTGGATTGTATTTAATCTATTGGAATATTAAAGTTGCAGAGGTTTTTAATGCAGTTTCTGAGAGAGAAGTTATCTCACAACCAATTGCCATATTTGCAGGTTGTTGTTATCCCGTAAATATTTATTTTTTCTACTTAGCAGGTAGAGATGCGTTACCAGATGTCTATCATAGATCTGGTTCTACTCAAAAAGATGATACAGTATTGTTACTTATTTTAGGGCTTTTATTTCCAATGATTGCAGCAATGATAGTTCAAAATGACATCAATAAATTATACAATTAATACGAAAGATAAACGTAAAATTTACGGAATCATAGGTGCATTACTTACCTTGATGATTCCGTTTTTTTTTATGCTTTTCAATGGGAATAATCATCTTGAAACAGATCAGTCTTTGTGTCCTTTTAAAATGATTACAGGATTTCCTTGTCCGGGTTGTGGGATTACAAAATCATTGGTTTATTTTTATCATGGAGATTTATACAAGTCCGTAAGCTACCACTTATTAGGGCCTTTTGTGATTGCATTTTGCTTGGTGAGTATTATCGTGTTATCGGTTGAATTAATTACTAAAAAAGAATATTTCAACGGAATTATGTACAATAAAAAAATAGCCTATAGTTTAGGTTTTTTTCTGGTAGGATACCACATCATAAGATTGATTTTCTTTATAAAAAATAATTCTTTAGATTCTATTTTGAAAGAGTCAATCTGGAGATAAATTTCAAAAAAAAAATCCCGAAAGCATAAGCAGCTAATGGGATTTTTATTGTTTATAAGAGGAGAATTAATCTTCTTTCTCTTGAATTTTTCTTTCTAATTCCTGCTGAAATTCTTCCATTACGGGTTTCATAGTGCTTTCTGGAATATCTGAAATTCTAATATACATTAATCCATCTATTGCATTATTAAACAATGGATCTACATTAAAAGCCACTACTCTTGCATTTTGTTTGATGTATTTTTTAATCAAAACGGGTAAACGTAAACTACCTGGCTCTAGTTCGTCAATAATTTTATCAAATTTATTTAAATCAGATTCTGCTTCATCAAAAATGAAATCCTTATCTGCATCTTTTAGTTTTACTTTATATTCTTTCTTTGGATGTATATATTGCGCAATGTACGGGTCATAATAATTCGATTTCATGAATTCAATCATCAGTGATTTAGAGAAATCAGAAAATTGATTACTGATGCTTACACCTCCCAATAAAAATTTATGTTCCGGATAACGTAATGTAGTATGAATTATTCCTTTCCAAAGTAAGAAAAGTGGCATTGGTTTTTGTTGGTATTCTTTGATGATAAAGGCACGACCCATTTCTATAGATTTGTTCATCATGTCATATAATTCTGGCTCAAAACGGAAAAGATCATTAAGATAAAAACCTTCTATTCCGTATTTAGGATAAATCTCAGAACCTAATCCCATTCTATAAGCACCAGCGACTTTTTTAGCATCGTCATCCCATAAGAACATGTGATGGTAATAAGTGTCAAATTTATCGATATCAATCGATTCATTTGTCCCTTCTCCAACTTCTCTAAAAGTAATTTCACGTAATCTACCAATTTCGTGCAAAATATTTGGAATTTTATTTGCTTCCGTAAAAAAAACTTCATAGTTCTTACTTTGAAGAAGTCGGCAACCGTTATTTCTAGCGGCATTAACTTCAGCAATTATTTTTTCACTATTTGCAGCGGTAACTATTTTCTTTGGGCTTTTAGGAATTTTTAAGGTAGGTGTTGGTAAAAAATGGCTTTCTTTTTCGAAAGGATTGGCCAACATGTATGTTTTCTTTCTTAAAAATTCAGAGTACTCCTCCAAAGTCTTGTACTCGTTTTGTTCATTTACTGAAATAGGCTTTCCGATACGTACTTTGATTACGCGATTCTTTTGACTAAATACTTCCGAAGGTAGTTTTGCAGTTCTAAAAGTCCCACTTATTTTAGAAAGTAAATAAAATAAACGACTGTTTTTAGCATGGAAATAAATAGGAACAACAGGAACCTGCGCTTTCCTAATTACTTTAATCGCCCCTTCTTCCCAAGGTTTGTCTACCACTAATTTACCATCTTTGTAGGTAGAAACTTCTCCGGCAGGAAAAATCCCCAATGGTTTTCCGTCACTTAAATGACGAAAAGTTTCTTTTATTCCTATCACACTTGATTTCGTATCCTTGTGATTTTCAAAAGGATTTACAGGCATGATATATTTTTTTAATGGTCGGATTCTATGTAAAAGAAAATTAGCTATAATTTTGAAATTAGGTTCTCTTTCAAGCATTAATTTCAAAAGTAAAACTCCGTCAATCCCTCCCAATGGATGATTTGAAATCGTGATGTAGGCACCTTCTTTTGGTAAGCGTTTTAAATCTGCTTCAGGAATTTCGAATTTTATTTGTAAATCATCTAATATTCCATTCAAGAAAGCTACATCTTTCAGATGTCTGTTTCTGTCATATACTTTATTTAATGTAGAGATTTTCAATAACTTCATTAGCATCCATCCAGAAAAAGTTCCAAGGACGCCATACTTATCTACATTTATTGCTTTTGCAACTTCTTTAGCGGTTACTAAACCCATTTATTTACTGTTTTTAAGGCAAGAAACAAAGATAGCAAAAAACTCCATTTTCTCTGTTTTTCTGAATTAAACTTCTTCTTTTTTATTACTTTTGAAATTCTAAAATTTTTTTTAATGAGAATTATTTCATACAACGTCAATGGAATTAGAGCCGCCATTTCAAAAGGGTTTATCGAATGGTTGCAACAGGCAAATCCAGATGTGATTTGTCTTCAAGAGATTAAAGCAAACCAAGATCAAATTCCTGTTGAAGAGATAACAAAGGCAGGTTATCCGTATCAGTATTATTATTCAGCAACTAAAAAAGGGTATAGTGGCGTAGCGATACTTTCTAAAATAAAACCCAATAATGTTGTCCATGGAACTGGAATTCACCACATGGATTTTGAAGGAAGAAACCTTCGTGCTGATTTTGATGATGTGTCGGTAATGAGTTTGTACTTGCCCTCAGGAACCAATAGCGATCGATTGGATCATAAGTTCATGTTCATGGATGATTTTCAAAATTATATTGATGAGTTGAAAAAAGAAATTCCAAACCTTATTATCTGTGGGGATTATAACATTTGTCACGAAGCTATTGATATTCACGATCCAGTTCGAAATAAAAATGTTTCTGGATTTTTACCACAAGAAAGAGCATGGCTTGACTCATTTATGAAGTCTGGATTTGTGGATAGTTTTCGTCATTTCAATAGTGAGCCACATCAATATTCTTGGTGGAGTTATCGCGCTGGAGCAAGAGGAAACAATAAGGGATGGCGCATCGATTACAATTTAGTTAGTGATTCCTTAAAACATAAACTCAAAAGAGCCGTTATTCTACCAGATGCAGTACACTCAGATCACTGTCCTGTTTTAGTCGAAATCGAGTAGAATTTAAAGCAAGTGATTAGGATTTTGAACATAATTTCAATTTTAAGAAAAAACATAAAACGAATTAAATACAAACAAGATGATTAAAAAAATTTCATTAGGATTGCTGGTATTGACACTTTCTAGCTCTTGTGTTTCAAAAAAAATATATAATGATCTAGAAAATAAGTATGCTGATTTAAAAAAAGAAAATAGAAGCATTTCGGATGAAAATGCAGATTTATTAAAGACTAAAAATCAATTAGAGTTAGACCGTAATGCTTTAACATCAGACTTAGGGAAAGCTAAAGCTGAACTAAGCAAGTGGAAAGTGGATTACGCTGCTGCTCAAAACAAATTTAATGTACTACAGGATTCTTACGCTGCTTTAGAAAAAAATAGTAGTGATGCTTTGCAAAGTAACATGAAGAAAAATCGTGATTTGTTAGAACAATTGGACGAAAAAGGTAAAGCATTAGCACTAGAACAAGAAAGATTAAACAAAAATGCACAACGTTTGCAAGAATTAGAAAATCTGATTGCTGCTAAAGAAGCCAGCATGAAAAAACTGAAGGAAACGTTATCTAAAGCTTTGAATAGTTTTGAAGGAAAAGGATTGACAGTAGAGCAGAAAAACGGCAAAGTTTACGTTTCTATGGAGAACAAATTACTATTTAATTCTGGAAGTTGGGCTGTAGGTTCCGAAGGAAAAAAAGCAGTTACTGAAGTAGGTAAAGTTTTGGGTGATAATCCAGAAATATCTGTTCTTATTGAAGGACATACCGATAATGATGCTTTTACAGCTTCAGGTCCTATTGCTGATAACTGGGATTTATCTACTAAAAGAGCTACTGCAATTGTTGCCATTTTGAGTGAAAACAAGAAAATCAACAAACAAAATCTTACCGCTGCTGGTAGAAGTGAATTTTCTCCTTTAGCAAGTAATTCAACTGCCGAAGGAAAAGCAAAAAACCGTAGAATTGAAATCATTTTAACTCCAAGGCTAGATGAAATTGCCGAAATGTTGAATGATATTAATTAAAACTGGATTTTATAAAATAAATTTTAAAAGGTTCAGAGTCTATGCTTTGAACCTTTTTGTTATTAATAACCATAAACGTTTCTTAAAAATAGTTAAAGGAGAAACCGAAAAGTTTTATAACTTATACTTTTGTAACCTAATTTAGAATTATCAAAAAATGAAATACACTACTTTACCCAATACGGATATAAAAGTGAGTAAAATATGTCTGGGCACAATGACTTTTGGGCAACAAAATTCAGAAGCACAAGGTCATTCTCAAATGGATTACGCATTCGAAAATGGAATTAATTTTTTTGATACTGCCGAGATGTATTCCATTCCGTCACGTCAGGAAACTTATGGAAGTACGGAGACAATCATTGGTACTTGGTTCAAAAAAACAGGAAAAAGAGAAGAGATCGTTTTAGCGTCTAAAATAGCTGGACCTAATCCTAATTTTGGTTACATGCGCGATCAACTTGATTTCTCTCCTGCCAGTATAAAATATGCTTTAGATAATTCCTTACAACGTTTGCAAACGGATTACTTAGATATTTATCAATTGCACTGGCCAGAGCGCAAAAATAATTGTTTTGGACAACGTGGTTTTAAAGTGCAGGAAGATGCTTGGGAAGATAATATTCATCAGGTTTTAGAAACCTTAGAGGGTTTTGTCAAAGAAGGAAAGATCAAGCATATCGGAGTTTCTAATGAAACACCATGGGGAATTATGCGTTTTCTAGAAGAAAACAAATACCATAATTTACCAAGAATAAAAACGGTTCAAAACCCATATTCCTTATTAAACAGACTTTTTGAAGTAGGTTCTTCAGAGGTTTGTATGAGAGAAAATGTAGGATTATTGGCTTATTCTCCATTAGCTTTTGGAGTATTGTCCGGTAAATTTTTAACCGGCGAAAGTCATCCTAAGGCAAGATTGTCTTTGTTTCCACAATATTCCAGATACAATAGTGAGCAATGTACTCAAGCTACAATTTTGTATAATGAAATTGCAAGGAAACATGGATTGACATTAACGGAATTGTCATTGGCATTTGTAGAGCAACAATCTTTCGTGACGAGCTCTATTATTGGGGCGACAACAATGGAGCAATTAAAAGAAAATATAGACACTATTAAAGTCTCACTTTCTGATGAAATAATTGACGAAATTAATAAAGTTCAAGCTATTATTCCAGATCCTGCTCCTTAGTTAGCTGTGATAATTAAATAGTAAAGCCTGATGATAATTCATTTTTATCAGGCTTTGCTGTTTGTAATTATTTTCAAAATGAAAATTCCTCGATGCTAGGTATTGAATCTACTACCGTAGAATCTTTTATTTTTAGTCTCAAATATGATTTTGCTGGGCCAGAAATATGTACTTTTTGCTGTTTAAAAATAGTGTCGTCAAGACTCAAAAGACCTCTTCGTGTCATAATTTTAGTTAAAAAAGATTCTTGCTTCACAGCAAATTCTCTAAGTGTTCCTTGGTCATT
This sequence comes from uncultured Flavobacterium sp., assembly GCA_965366105.1. Lineage (GTDB taxonomy): Bacteria > Bacteroidota > Bacteroidia > Flavobacteriales > Flavobacteriaceae > Flavobacterium. Next base: position 17,395 of record CBDUEE010000012.1, read on the forward strand.
AAATTGATACATGAATTTTTTTGGACTTGGAATGATTCTTGCCAGATATAAGCATTCTTTTAAGTCTAATTCGGAAGGGGTTTTTTGAAAATAAAATCGACTGGCTTCACCTATTCCATACACATTTGGTCCCCATTCAATAATATTAAAATACACTTCTAGCATTCGTTCCTTACTTGCAATTCGGTTGTTTTCTAGAATGTAAACTAATAGTATTTCTTCAAGTTTTCGAGATAAAGTTTTTTCACGAGTTAGGAAAACATTTTTTACTAATTGCATACTTATTGTACTAGCACCACGGGAGAACTTTTTTGTTTTTATATTTTTTATGATAGATTGTTTGAACGCTTCGTTGATAAATCCGCGATGAGAAAAGAAGGAAGGATCTTCTGTAGTCAATACACTTTTTCTCAAATAAGGAGATATTTCTTCTAGCGGGGTGTAATTTGGATTGTTGTTTCCTACTAGAATAGGACGTTGCAGCACGTCTTTGATAATAGCGCGATAAATAAAATCACTATTTAGTTTGTTAAGATTTGCTTCGCCGTATTTGGTTATTTTTAATTTTTCTTTTTTTAGATTACTATCAAAAACTACTTCATTTGGTCTGTTGGCATTGTATTTAAAATCTAAATTATAATCAAAAGTTCCTTCTGCTTGCATCCCTTGAAAATTAGTAAAAAGTCCGTTCGGTAAAGAGAAAATGAAATCTTGAGCTTTCATTTTTGGCAATGCTATTTTGAGTTTGTAAATAGTGTCTTTTGAAGTTTCGTAAGCGATAAAAGGATGAAATTTAATTTTATTGAGTTGCACAGTAGAACTGCTGTCAATAGAAATAAAGTTGGAACCTAATAGAAAACGATAGTCAAAGCGCGCATTTTTGATAACGACATCTTTGCGGGAGATTTTGGGATGATTTATTTTTAAATTAGCAATAGATGTAAAGCCATTTATGTGCAATTCGCCGCCGCTTTTATCTATATTTTCAATTTTGAGCCGAATAGAATCAAAGCTAGAAATAAGATTGTAGCGTTCGTCAAAATAAGGGACTTTTATAGCTCCCGTATCGATGTTGAAGAATCGAATATCTGCTTTTTTATTTCTGGGATCAGCATATCCTTTTATTTTCCAGCGTTGCGCAAAAGTGTTTGTTTGCACATTTATAGAGGTCTCAAGTTCTTTATTTATTAAGATTAGTTTCTTGATGTCGATAGTGGCTTTTTTTCCGTTGTCGTCGAGTCTAAACGTTAGGTTTTCGACATTCATATCTGTCGGAACAAGATTTAATACTTTTGAAATGATGCGGTATGCGAAAGCAGCATAATCTTTTTTTTCATTGCTGCTTGGTTCCTTGTTGTCTTTTTTTAGAAATGCGGCAAAATTTTTAATATCTCCTTTTTGTATGAGTTGTACCAGTCCGTTTTTAATTTCTAATGTGCCTAATTGAATATCACCAAGGAGTAACTGCCAAAGATTAATACTAGTTCTCATTTTTTGAATGCTGAATAAAGTGTCAGCATTTCGTGGCTTCAGCGTTATTTCTGTCAAGCTCAGACCCGAAAATCCGTCAAAATTAGCTTGTTTAATACTAAATTTACTGTCGTAATCGATTTCTATTTTGGTGGTTACTTTTGCAATGGCTTGTTTTAAAAAGGAATCTCTAAAAATAAAAAAAGTTATCGCAATAATTATGAAAAATACGAACAGTACTTTTAGAAATAAAATTATTTTCTGTTTTCCAGTTTTCATGAATTATGTTGCATTTATTATATTTTTTAATATTGTCTAAAGCTGTTATGGCTAATGGCTAATGGCTCTTCGGATTTCTGATTTTTGATTTAAAAACAGAAAGACTTTTTTATGCCGCTTTGTTAATTTTTCAACTTTGAGGAACTGTTTTTCAGTTTTGTACTGACATTAAAAAATGCGAATGCTACTGATTGTACTTTTATTGATTGAAGAATAAACAACTTTTTTATCCAAACAACTCTGCTGCAACATCCTCAATTTTTGCAACTAATCGAATGTTGATTCCGCTGTTTTTTATTGCTATTTTATTATATTTAGATACGAAAATAGTTGAAAATCCCAGTTTCTCTGCTTCTTGAATGCGTTGATCAACACGGTTCACGGGACGAATTTCGCCAGAAAGTCCTACTTCACCGGCAAAACAGAAATCTTTGTTGACAGCAATGTCTTCATTAGAGGATAAAATTGCAGCAACAACTGCTAAATCTATAGCGGGATCATCTACAGAAATTCCGCCCGTTACGTTCAAGAATACATCTTTGGCACCAAGCCTAAAACCAGCTCTTTTTTCTAGAACTGCCAGAATCATATTGAGCCTTTTGGCATTATAACCCGTAGTACTCCGTTGTGGCGTACCATAAACCGCTGTGCTTACTAAAGCTTGAATTTCGATCATCAAAGGGCGCATTCCTTCTAGCGTAGAGGCAATCGCAGTTCCTGATAATTCCTCATCTTTATGCGAAATTAGTATCTCTGATGGGTTGGAAACTTCACGTAAGCCGCTTCCCAACATTTCATAAATTCCTATTTCAGCAGTAGAACCAAAACGGTTTTTTAAGGAACGCAATATTCGGTAGACATGATTTCTATCGCCTTCAAATTGAAGGACTGTATCAACCATGTGTTCTAAAATTTTAGGACCGGCAATGTTTCCGTCTTTGGTAATGTGGCCAATAAGAATTACAGGAATATTAGTTTCCTTGGCAAATTTGATCAACTCAGCAGTAGTTTCTCTAATTTGTGAAATACTTCCCGCCGTGGATTCTATATAATCGGTATGAAGGGTCTGAATAGAATCGATGATTACTATTTCCGGTTCAATAGCCTCAATTTGTTTAAAGATGTTTTGTGTTTTTGTTTCCGTCAGAATATAACAGTTGTCGCTGCTTGGTGTAATTCTCTCCGCACGCATTTTTATTTGCTTTTGGCTTTCCTCGCCGGATACATACAGTGTTTTGTAAGGAAGTTTTAAGGATATTTGAAGTAAAAGTGTACTTTTTCCAATGCCAGGTTCTCCTCCCAAAAGAATCAAAGATCCGGGAACAATACCACCACCTAGTACACGATTTAGCTCCGCATCAGTGGTGTCCATTCGGATTTCCTGAGCCGAGTCAATTTCGTCAATTCGTAGAGGTTTAGGAGCTTTATTGCTGGAGGTTGTTTCGCTCTTCCAAGCTGTTTTTTCTTGTTTCTGAATAATTTCTTCGGCAATGGTATTCCATTCCTTACAAGAATTACATTGTCCTTGCCATTTGGCATATTGTGCGCCACAATTTTGGCAAAAAAAAGTTGTTTTTACTTTTGACATTATTTTTTTGGGATTTTGCTTTTCATATCGTCGTATTTTTCTAGCATCATTCCTTTGGTTAAACTGCCAATTTCGTCAAACTGTGCAGCACTCTGATACAATTTAGCAGCTTTTTTTGGATCATCCATTTTTTCATACATTAATCCTAATTCATAAATTCCTAACATCGATTTTGGATAATATTTATTAGCAACTTCTGCCAATTTGTCTAATTCAGAATAGGCTTTGTTTTTTAAAATTGCTGCTTCAATTGCTTTAAAATCGTTTAAGCGAATCGGTATTTTTAGTCCTAGATTTTTATGTATACGGTCATACTTGTTGGTTAGATAATCAACATATCCGGTTTGTAGAACTGCTATTTTATCAGTGTATTCCTTAGACGAAATGGGTTTATAGCTGTCAAAAAAATAGTATAAAGCATTTGGAATCGAATAGAGCACAAGAGAGTAATGGGAAGCTTCTTTGAATTTATCAAATTTGTAAGTTAATAAAGGATTATCTACTGTTTCCATATTACTGTCGAGTAAATTAATCGATGTCTGGAGCTTCTGGATATCGCCATCGCCATAAGATTGATAATAAAAAACAGGTTTTTTTATTTTAGAAAGTTGTTCAGGAATACGTGCCTCCATACCTGGGGCGAGTTCTGGACTTAATGAGATATAGGCATTAAAAATAGGAAGGTCTTTGTAAAGAAAAAAATTCAAGAAACCTGCTGTAACATCATGACCTGCAATAATTTTAAAAGGTGCTATAGGGTATTTTTTTTCTATATAAGGAAGTAATTCGGAGGTTATAAATTCAAAAAATTTCGCCCCTTTTCCTGATGGTAGCTCATCCTCATACATGGAGTCCTCAAAACGGTCATCATTTTTGTTTTGACTTATCGCAATAATAATTATCTCTGGTAAATCACCCCAATAGGATCCATAATTTAAAGCGCCAGAGAAAGGGTCAAATAAATAATCACCATCTAGCAAAATCAGTAAAGGATATCTTTTATTAGGATTTTGTTCAAAGGAAGTTGGAAGTCCAATAGTTATTTCTCGATTTTCACCCAACACTTTTGATTCAAAATCAAGAGTGGTTTTTTGCGAAAACGCTGAAATGGTAAAGAGTACTAATAGTAAAGTTTTTTTCATGATTTGAGAGGATTTAGCGCTTTATTTGGAGCAGAATTGCGCAGGAACATATCGCATTGTTTATTTTAATTTAAAAATAAATTCTAAAATAGAACAAGTAATGTCTTTCTTCATTTTGTAAAAACATCTGTTTTAGAGATGAAGTCTATAAATAAAGAACCACTGATGTTCTCATTTGGTATCATGAAAATAGAGAATCAGTGGCTAAAATTTTAATTTTTTTAAAAAATTATGTCAATGAATTGTCGTTTTCATTTGGAAAAATAACCCAAGGTTTAAAGGTTTTGGCTTCTTCAAATTCCAATGTTGCGTATGATATAATGATGATGATGTCATCTTTTTGAACTTTTCTTGCGGCAGGTCCATTTAGTGTTATTGTTCCTGAGTTTTTCTCTCCTTTGATGGCGTAAGTCTCAAAACGTTCTCCGTTATTGATGTTTACAATAGCTACTTTTTCACCTTCAATAATATTAGAAGCGTCTAGTAACGTTTCGTCTATAGTAATGCTTCCGATGTAATTTAAATCGGCGCCAGTTACTCTAACTCTGTGAATTTTTGATTTTAAAACTTGAATTTGCATGGTACAAAAGTAAATTAATTTAATGAAATAGTATCGATCAAACGAATATTGTTGACTAATACTGCGATAAAAGCGCGGTATTTTTTATTTTTATTTTTTCGGGTACATGATAAAAGTGTTTCTTGGTCGGCAATGGTGAAATATTCTAATGTAAATAGAGGATCTTTCTCAAGTAATTTCTCAACCCATTCTGAGATTTTTGAAGCAGTTTCTGTTTGGAATTTCTCTTTTACCGAACTTAAAATTTTATAAATTATAGCAGCTTCGTCTCTTTCCTGAGCAGTTAAACGTTCATTTCTAGAGCTCATCGCGAGATGGTTTGGTTCTCTAAAAATGGGACACCCAATGATCGTTACTTTTAAATCATTTTTAGAGACCAATTTTTTTATAATTTGTAATTGTTGAAAATCTTTTTCCCCAAAATACGCATTTGTAGGTTCAACTATCTCAAAAAGGCGTTTAACAATTGTTCCAACTCCATTGAAATGTCCGGGTCTGAATTTACCTTCCATTTGGTTTTCCAATCCATCAAAATCGAAGTTTTGTGACGATACTTTTCCTTCGTAAATATCCTCTACAGAAGGGGCGTATAAAATAATTTTAGAATCTAAAGTGTTCAGTTTTTTTACATCCTCTTCCAGTGTTCTTGGGTATTTTGCCAGGTCTTCAGGGTTGTTGAATTGAGTTGGGTTTACAAAAATACTTACAACAGTATTTTCATTTTCCATCAATGATTTTTGCATTAAAGCTAAATGGCCTTGATGCAAAGCACCCATAGTTGGAACAAATCCAATCGTGGAATGAGGTGTTTTTATTGATTTCAAATAGTCCATTAATGATGATTTTCCGTAGAAAATAGGCATGGTAGTATTGTTAAAATTAAATGCAAACTTACTATTTTTGTTAATAACTGCATAAATTTTTGTAATTTTGCATGGTTTTTATTGCCAATAAA
>CBDUEE010000013.1:0-23309 GCA_965366105.1 uncultured Flavobacterium sp.
TGTCGTTTAGGTTTTCGTCAACAAAATTAGGATTTTCTACTTTTTTCTTTTGGATAAAATACAAAATTGCCGTTTTTAATCCTGAGAAACTAAAGTCTAATCCGGGAACTTTTGGTTTTGTAAATGCAAAGGCTTTTGGGTTTCCTAATTGTGCGTATTTATCAATCAATGGCCCACCAGGGTACGGGAGGCCTAATATTTTAGCACTTTTATCAAAAGCTTCTCCTACGGCATCATCCGTAGTTTCCCCTATAACAGTCATAACAAAAAAGTCATCTACTTTGATTATTTGTGTATGTCCGCCACTTATGGTCAAAGCCAAAAAGGGGAAAGTTGGTTTTTCAAAACCATCCTCGGTAATAAAATGTGCTAAAACATGTGCTTGCATGTGATTCACGGCAATCAACGGAATTTGTAACGCTAAAGCCATTGATTTAGCAAAAGAGCTTCCTACCAAAAGCGATCCCATTAATCCAGGACCTTGTGTAAAGGCAATCGCAGTTAGCTGTTCTTTTTGTATATTTGCTTTACGAAGTGCGGCAGCAACTACGGGAACTATATTTTGCTGGTGCGCACGCGAAGCGAGTTCAGGGACTACGCCACCATATTGAGTGTGAATGAGCTGATTTGCCACAACATTTGATAGTACTTTATCGTTTTGTAAAATGGCAGCCGCGGTATCGTCACAAGAACTTTCGATGGCAAGAATAAAAACCTCAGGATTTTGCATAAAAAGGCACAAATTTTGAATTACTTTTGACAAATCGAATATAGAAAAATATATTTCTTTGTCGAAGGCCAAAATTAAAGAATTTTTATCAAAGGCACCCCGTTTCTATAGGCAAAATCAAATATTAGAAAATTAAAATAATTATTAGGTATCAAAAAATTTATAAAAATAGTATTTCGTTCCCTCCTTGGATTAATCCTACTTTTGTTGGTTCTCGCTATTGCACTTACTTTGCCAGTTGTTCAAACCAGAATTGCACACTATTTTACAGATAGTATTAATAAAGATTTTGGAACTAATATCACTATCGATGGAGTTGCCATTTCGGTTTTTGGAGGGATAAAGTTTAAGGATGTACTTATTCGCGATCATCATAAAGATACTTTGATTTATTCTCAAAGAATTGCTACCACTATTTTAGAAGGGAAAAAATTATTGGATGGTGATTTAATTTTTGATGGATTGGCGTTGAATGGATTACTATTTAATTTGAAAACCTACAAGAACGAAAAAGTATCCAATCTTGATAAATTTGTTGAAGCTTTTGAAACGGGTAAACCCTCTACGAGAAAGTTTTTGCTTAAAGCGAATAAATTACAGATCCATAATGGTCATTTTATTTTAACAGATGAAAATCGAGAAAATCCTAAAGATGTCGATTTTACTAAATTAAATGCTTCTGTAACTGATTTTATGATTTTTGGTCCTGATGTAACTACAACAATTAATAAGATGTCATTTCTTGACTATAGAGGATTGTATGTTAAAAACCTAAAATCAAAATTTGCCTATTCAAAACAAAACATTAAGCTTGACAATCTTGATTTGCAAACAAAAGAGTCCACTTTAGTTGGGACTGTTTTGTTAAAATATAAAATTGAAGATTTTACTAACTTTAACGATAAAGTGCGCTTTGATATTAAATTGGATGCAGCTTCAATCGCTTCCAATGATATTCGTTATTTTTATGATGAAATTGGTAAAAACCAACATTTTTACGTAAAAACTAGAATCAAGGGTACACTGAACGATTTGAAATTAAAGAATCTTAAATTAGTTGATGATCGTAAAACAGAAATAAATGGGGATATTAACTTCAAAAATCTGTTTGCCAAGCAAGGACAAAAATTCTCTATGTATGCAGAATTTGATAAATTAACTTCCAGATACGAGGATTTGGTAGTAATTCTACCAAATATTTTAGGCAATAAATTACCAACTTCTTTAAAAAAATTAGGACGATTTTCGGCTTCGGGTAATTCTAGCGTTTCCACTACTACAGTTGAAGCTGATTTCTCTATGATTACCCAACTAGGAAATGTAACTTCAAACTTAGCTATTCAAAACATTAACAACATAGATAAAGCCTCTTATATAGGAAATGTGATTTTTGAAGACTTCGATATTGGAACTTTATTAGAGCAAAAAGAACTAGGAAGAGTAAGTTTGAATATTGATGTGGATGGAAAAGGTTTCAAACAAAAATATTTGAATACAGCCATCAAGGGAGATATTAGTAAAATAGATTTTAAAAACTATACTTACTCTAATATTGTTGTTGACGGAACGCTAAAAAGTCCTAAATACAAAGGGCAAATTTCGATAAATGACCCAAATTTAAGTATGACGTTTGACGGTCTTCTGGATTTAAGTAAAAAAGACAATCGGTATGATTTTCATATCAATGTTGAAAATGCTGATTTGAATAAACTAAAATTAGTAAAAGATTCAATTTCTATATTCAAAGGCGATGTTGTCGTGCAAGCTTCAGGAAATAATATAGAGAATTTTCAAGGAAATGTCTATATAAATAAAACATCTTATCAAAACACAAAGGACATTTATAAATTTGATGACTTTACTATAAATTCTGCTTTTGATCCAAATAGAGTTCGAACCATAACTGTAAATTCTCCTGATATTGTACAAGGAGAAATTGTTGGTAAGTATGAGTTCAATCAATTAGAGAATTTAGTAAAGAATTCTTTGGGAAGTCTTTATACGAACTTTAAACCACACAAGGTCAAAAAGGGACAGTTTTTAAAGTTTAATTTTTCAATCTATAATAAGATAATTGAAATATTTTTTCCGGAAATTTCAATAGGTGCTAATACTATTGTTAAGGGGAATATAAATTCCGACAATCAAGAATTTAAACTCAACTTTAATTCGCCTCAAATTGTTGCTTCAGACAATACATTTGATAATATTAATGTTTCAGTTGACAATAAAAATCCACTTTATAATGCTTATATTGAATTAGATAGTATTAAAACAAAATATTATAAAATACGTGATTTTAGTTTGATAAATGTGACAATGAAAGATACATTATTCTTTCGTTCAGAATTTAAAGGCGGTAAAAATGCAGAAGATTATTACAATCTAAATTTATATCATACTATAAATAAGGACAATAATAATGTTGTAGGAATTAGTAAATCAGAAGTAAAATTCAAGGATTATCTTTGGTTTTTAAATGAAAAAGAAACTCCAGACAACCAGATTGTTTTTGATAAATCATTTAAAAATTTCAATATTGACAATATAATATTGTCTCATGAAAACCAGTCTATCTCATTAGCAGGAATTTTTAAAGGTCCAACTGTTAAGGATTTGAAATTAAGTTTCAAGGATGTCGACTTAAATCAAATTACACCTGCAAATGACAAATTTGTGCTGGAAGGAAATATAAATGGTGAATTAAGTTTTAAACAAAATAAGAATGTATACCAGCCAACAGCTTCGATTGTTATAGATAATTTGAATGTTAATAAAACCGATGTAGGAATTTTAAATTTTAACATTGAAGGCGATGAAAATTTACAGAAATTTACAATAAATTCAAATTTAGAAAATAAAAATTTAGAATCATTTAATGCAGATGGTACTTTCGAGATAGTAAATAAAGAAACAATTCTTGATTTGAAATTAAAATTTGATAAATTTAATATAGCTACTTTAAATTCACTTGGCGGAGAGGTATTATCTAATATTAGAGGCTCTGTTTCTGGGAATGCTAGTATTGAAGGGAATCTTAATAAACCAAATATCAATGGCCGTCTTTTCTTAGATAATGCAGGAATAACGATACCTTATCTTAATGTAGATTATGGTTTAAGTGATAATACTATTGTTGATTTAACTGATGAACGATTCCTTTTCAGAAATAATACATTGACGGATACTAAATACGGGACAAAAGGTAATTTGAACGGGTTTATTGAACACAATAATTTTGCAGATTGGAAATTAGATTTAACTTTAAATTCGAAAAGGTTACTAGCTTTAGATACAAAAGACAGTGAAGATGCTGCTTATTATGGAACGGCATTTATTGATGGAACGGCAACCATTAAAGGTCCTACCAATTCTTTATTTATAAAAGTAGATGCTAAATCTGAGAAAGGAACTGCAGTCAAAATCCCTATTAATAACGCGGAAAGTGTCAGTGATAATATTTTTATCCATTTTGTAACCGCTAAAGAAAAATACAATTTGAAAAATGGTATCGTAGAAAATACCAGAAATTACAACGGACTTGAATTAGAGTTTGACTTTGATATAACACCAGACGCCGAAGTTGAGGTAATCTTGGATCGAAATACAGGTCATGGAATGAGAGGTAAAGGATTTGGATCTTTGTTATTTAAGATTAATACGTTGGGTAAATTTAATATGTGGGGAGATTTCCAGGCCTATGAAGGAACCTATAATTTTAAGTATGGCGGACTTATAGATAAGAAATTTGAGGTAAAAAAAGGAGGTTCTATCACTTGGGAGGGTAATCCTATGAAAGCACAGTTAAACCTTGAAGCGATTTATAAAACTACAGCAAATCCAGCTGTTCTGTTAGAGAACTCTTCTTTTAATGCTAAGGTTCCTGTGGAAGTAGTGATCGGTGTTCGAGGGGATTTAACTAGTCCAGAACCTGATTTTAATATACTTTTTCCAACTGTTAGCAATGTATTAAAATCAGAAATTCAATATAAATTAAATGATAAAGATGTCAGACAAACACAAGCTTTATATTTATTATCATCAGGTGGTTTTTTGAGTGCTGAAGGAGTAAATCAATCTGATTTTTCTGGAAGTTTATTTGAGACTGCTTCGAGTATCTTAGGCGGAATTATTCAGTCAGACGATGAAAAGTTTAAAGTAGGACTTAATTTCATTGGTGCAGATCGAAGAATAGGAAAAGAAACCGATGGAAGATTTGTTGCTACTATTACTTCTAAAATTAATGATAGAGTTACTATTAATGGTAAACTGGGAGTTCCTTTTGGTGGTATAAATGAATCTGCTATAATAGGAGATGTTGAAGTCCTATTCCGAGTAAACCAAGACGGAACCCTTAATTTAAGACTCTTTAATAAAGAAAACGACATAAACTATGTGGGTCAAGGCATAGGATATACACAAGGTTTTGGGGTTTCTTATGAGGTGGATTTTGACACCTTCAAAGAGTTCGTGAATAAGTTTTTCAAAAATCTAAAATTTGATGAGGTTGCCACTCCTGTATCTGAAGATCAGGATTCTAATTTATCTCCTGACTATATTAATTTTCAAAAATCCAAGAAAACGAATACTCAAAAAATCAAAAAAAATCAAGAAGGTTTACTTCCAGAGGAAAATTAAATAAGATACTAATTATGATTTTTAATTCATTAATAAAATCGGTTTAGATTTTGCATCTTTGTTTTTGATGCGCATTAATTAGTACTACAAAGTCAGTTACTAATTGCTTTATTTAAAAAATATATTTTAAAAATAATCAAGTAATTTTTTCGTTGTTTAAGAGTGTGAAATAATGAAACAGAATAGTTTTGTTTCTTAATAATAAAAACGTAACGATTGAATATTGTTAAAGAAAAGCTAGATAATTTTCAGTTTTGTTAAATAATCTTCAGTTTTTTTTAGTTTTTAAAAAACTTATTAACGAAAACGTTTGAATTTATAATGCTTTCTTATTTTATTATAATCCCAGCCTTGAAAGTGGTTTATGTTTGCTAATTTTACACTTTAATACTTTAAATAATGCCAAAAACAATAAAAAAAGTTGGCGTTCTAACCTCTGGAGGAGACTCGCCAGGTATGAATGCAGCCATTCGTTCCGTTGTTAGAACATGTGCTTATCATAACATAGAATGTATAGGAATTTACAGAGGATATCAAGGAATGATTGAAGGTGACTTCAAGGACATGGGACCTCGAAGTGTAAATAATATTGTAAATAAAGGAGGAACGATATTAAAATCGGCTCGTTCTAATGAATTCAAAACTTTTGAAGGCAGAAAAAAAGCACACGACAATCTGTTGAAAGCTGGAGTTGATGCTTTGGTAGTAATTGGAGGTGATGGAACTTTTACCGGAGGATTATTATTTAGTTCAGAATTTAATTTTCCAATAATGGGGATTCCAGGAACTATTGATAATGATATTTTTGGTACTAGCCATACCCTAGGATATGATACTGCTTTGAATACTGTAGTAGAAGTAATTGATAAAATAAGAGATACTGCCAGTTCGCACAATCGTTTATTCTTTGTAGAAGTAATGGGTAGAGATGCAGGTCATCTTGCTTTGAATGCAGGAATCGGCGCTGGTGCTGAGGAAATTCTTATTCCTGAAGAAGATTTAGGATTAGAGCGACTTCTAGAATCATTACAAAAAAGTAAAGCCTCAGGCAAATCTTCTAGTATTGTTGTTATTGCTGAAGGTGATAAAATTGGAAAAAACGTATTTGAATTAAAAGATTATGTAGAAGCCAATTTACCAGAATATGATGTTCGAGTTTCTGTTTTGGGTCACATGCAACGTGGTGGTTCCCCTTCTTGTTTTGATAGAGTTCTTGCAAGTAGATTAGGAGTAAAAGCAGTAGAGTCCTTAATTGAAGGGAAAGAAAGCTATATGGTTGGATTGCAATGTGATAAAATAACATTAACTCCTTTAGTACAGGCGATTAAAGGAAAAACAGAAATTGATAGAGAATTATTAAGAGTTTCAGACATTATGTCTACATAAGAATTTAAAGTTTATAGCGAGTAAATTAGACTTTAGATTACATTGATAAAGAATTAGTACGAGTTTCAGGCATCATGTCTACAGAAGTTGTTAAAGTTTATTGTGAGGAAATTAGACTTTATATTGAGTTAATAAAATAAACAAAAAAATTAAAGTAAAATGTCAAAAGTTAAATTAGGAATAAACGGATTTGGAAGAATTGGAAGAATTGTTTTCAGAGAATCATACAACAGAGATAATGTAGAGGTGGTGGCGATTAATGATTTATTAGATGTTGATCATTTGGCTTATTTATTAAAATATGATTCCGTTCATGGTCGCTTTGCAGGAAAAGTAGAAGTTATAGATGGAAAACTTTTTGTAAACGATAAACATATCCGAATTACAGCAGAAAAAAATCCTGTTGACTTAAAATGGAATGAAGTTGATGTTGATGTTGTTGCTGAATGTACTGGTTTCTTTACTACTTTAGAAACTGCAAACGCACATATTATTGGTGGTGCAAAAAAAGTAATTATTTCTGCCCCTTCTGCTGATGCTCCAATGTTTGTAATGGGTGTAAATCATGATAAAGCTTTAGCAACAGATACCATTGTTTCTAATGCTTCATGTACTACAAACTGTTTAGCTCCTTTAGCCAAAGTAATTAATGATAATTTTGGGATTGTTGAGGCATTAATGACTACTGTTCATGCTACAACATCAACTCAAATGACTACTGATGGACCGTCTAGAAAAGATTGGAGAGGCGGACGTGCTGCTTCTTGTAACATTATTCCATCTTCTACTGGTGCTGCAAAAGCAGTAGGAAAAGTTATTCCTGAACTAAACGGAAAATTAACTGGTATGGCTTTTCGTGTTCCTACAACAGATGTTTCTGCGGTAGATTTAACCGTAAAAGTAGCTAAAGAAACCTCTTATGAAGAGATTATGGCTGTTTTAAAAACTGCTTCTGAAACCACTATGAAAGGTGTTTTAGGATATACTGAAGATTTAGTTGTTTCTCAAGATTTTGTTTCTGATCCAAGAACTTCAATTATTGATGCTAATGCAGGGATTGGTTTGAATTCTACTTTCTTCAAAATTATATCTTGGTACGATAATGAATATGGTTATTCTAGTAAATTAATCGATTTATCGGTTCACATTGCAGGTTTAAAATAATTATCTATATTTACAAAAATCCCGTTATTTTTTAGCGGGATTTTATTTTTTGTTACTTTTTGAATAAGCGTTTTTCTATTAAACTCACTTTTAGATAGTAGCCATTACCAAAAACAAAAAAACCAAAAGAAATGAGATTAATAGTTGATAGCGGTTCTACCAAAGCCGATTGGATTGCGATAAATGAAGAAGGAAAAGTGTTATTTACAACACAAACTTTAGGATTAAATCCAGAAATTCTTGATGAAGACCAAATTATTGAGCGTTTAAATGATCGTTTTGATATTTTACAAAATAAAAAAGAAACGACTCATTTGTTTTTTTATGGAGCTGGTTGTGGTACAGATCGAATGAAAATTTCATTATCTCAAATTTTTCAAGAATATTTTCCAAATGCAATTATCTCTGTTGAAGAGGATACGTATGCCGCAGTTTATGCTACAACACCTAAAGGGGAAAAAGCCATTGTGAGTATATTAGGTACAGGATCAAATTGTAGTTATTTTGATGGTAAAGAATTACATCAAAAAGTTCAGTCTTTAGGGTACATAATAATGGATGATTGCAGTGGTAATCTCTTTGGAAAAGAATTAATAAGAAAATATTATTTCAATAAAATGCCAAAAGAATTGGCACTTCAATTTGAAAAGGACTATAATGTAGATCCAGACGCTATAAAAAGTAAATTATATAAAGAAGCAAATCCAAATGCTTACTTAGCTACTTTTGCTAAGTTCTTAATCCAGCATAAAGAAACTGAATTTTGTAGAAAAATCATTTTTAAAGGAATGAAATCTTTTGTAAAAAATTATATTAAACAATTTGATAATTGCAAAGAAATACCTGTGCATTTTGTAGGTTCTATAGCATTTTATTTAAAAGATGAATTGCAAGAAACTTTTGATAAATATGAGTTAAATTTGGGAAATGTTTTAAGAAGACCCATAGACGGATTAATTGCATACCATATAGATAATAAATAAAATAGGGAAATTGCGATTATTGCTCATGACGGTAAAAAAGTTGATTTGATTGCATTTTTTGATTAGAAATAAATAACTTTTCTTACAAGAACATATCAAATCATATTACTGAAAGTAAAGGAGGAAGCTGGATTTATAACTAGACGAGCGCTTTCTGACCTCTTAGTCAGAAATGCTCAAATTGCTAGGAGAGTTGCAGTAGGAAAAACTAAAATGATTTTCTTTTTTAAAGATCCATTATCAAGCGATCCGTATGAGAAGCGGATAGTAACATGCTTATTCGTGCTTATAATGTACATAATGTGCCATGTGCAACAATGGAAGCAACTGTACAATTACTATTAAATGCTATTGCACTGCAATCATAGAGATTTCTACATTTACATTTTTTGGCAAACAAGCCACTTGAACCGTTTCACGTGCTGGAGCGGTTTTTTCGTTGAAATAGGATCCATAAACAGTATTTATTTTCCCAAAGTCATTCATGTCCATGATGAATATAGTTGTTTTCACAACGTTCTCAAATGTCATTCCCGCAGCTTCTAATACTGCTTTCATATTTTGCATTACTTGAGTAGTTTCTACTTCAATAGTAGCTGTAATTAATTCTCCTGTTGTTGGGTTTATAGCAATTTGACCTGATGTATATAATGTATTTCCTGTAAGAACAGCTTGATTGTATGGACCAATAGGAGCGGGGGCATTTTCGGTAAAAATTATCTTTTTCATATAAGTAGTTGCTTGAGTTAACTAAAATTTCGAATTTTATATATTTAAATGATATAGTACTGATTAAATTATTTATTTAAAAACACAATTAGGTTTTTTAGTTCTTTTATAGAACGGCTTGAAATCCATTTCTATTGATGTAATTTTGCAAATAAACTGTTCCAGTTTTTAAAGATAATAGGAATAACTAGCGATTAATAACACTTCGTTTATCCCATTTGATGTCACTTAGGACACCGGATTTTATCCCAATAAAGAAACCCCAATTTGCATTGGTACCAAATGGTGACCAGTTAAAATCCATTCTCCAGCTTAATAAATCTCTTTCAAAACGAAGTTGTGTGAAAGTAACTCCTTTTTGAACGAAATCGTAACCTGTAGAAACACCAGCTTTCCATTTTGGAGTGATATCAGCATTAGCAGAAATCATAATCGAATTTCCAATGATTTTATTTTCGCGGTTGTTATTGCCATACGTTAAACTATAAGCAAATGTCATGTCCCAAGGTAACTTAGAGTTGAAAAATTCTGAAATCTTATCTTCACCTTTTTCATCGTCATCACCAAATTGACTTTTTCTGCTGTCTCCTAAATCTTTATTTGTTCCAAACAAGTCATCTTCACGACCACCGTTTCGCTGGCTTTGAAGGTTTTTGTCTTTTTTTATGTCATCTTTCCCTTTACTTGAAACGGAGTAATTTAAAGTCATATTAGAACTAGTCATCCTAAAAAGACTTCCACCATTATCAATATTAAACACATTAATTCGTTTTCCAGAATTATCAATTGCGTAAGGATCTAATGTTGCTCCAAAATTAACATTCATTTTATTATTAAGCAGTTGCGTTCCACCACTAAGTCTAACTGGAGAAAAAGCGAGAGAGTTTACGCCATCAGCATTAAGATTATAACTGGTTGATAAATTTAAGTTGTTCAGTAACATTATCTTTTTTGGCTCCGTTTTCGTACTGTCGCTATCGGTAACTTTAGCCTCAAAAGTATTACTTAAATCAAATCCTAAATTGTTAGAATTATTTAAGCCTGGGGCACCAAAGATTCCATTTTCAAATCGAGTATACTGTTTGTTCATAGTTCCACTAGCATCAGAAGCGTAGGTGTCATAATATTTTTCAAAACTAGGTGTGTAACCATACGATACTGAGGGTCTCATGACGTGTCTTATGGATTTAATCTTTTTGTCTGCACCAAAATTAAATGTCCCATATATGGTTGTCCCTACACTAGAAGAAAAGGAATAGGTTCTAAAAGCATCAAAACCATTAACTATTTTATCAACAACCTTGCTTTGGTCAACATCATAGCTCCTTTTGATTGTTTTAGCGTACCAAATTTCCTCGTAGTTCATAGAGGTAGAGGCACTAAAATATTTGAATAATTTAAAATTTGTACTCAATGGAATACTATGTTGAACACCAATTTTTGCATCTCTAAACATTTGTGGTTTGAAGAATAATGAGTCATTAGTAACAAAACTATTGCGACCGTTTAAATTGTATTGTAAATTTATATTCTTGAAAAATCCTTTTTTAACACCGTCTTTGCCTACAAATGGATAAATTCTATCAACACTCAACTGTAATGTTGGTAGCGTCATATTTATTTCTTGTGTTTGTGTATTTTGAGAATGAGTTGCAGTCAAAGACATTCGAACTTGAGGAACTGAATTGAAGGTTTTTGAATAAGACACAGATGAACTCAATGTATTATTTAAATTAGAACCAATATTCATCTGATTAATGGATTTTTGAAAATACTTGCTACTTCCAAGATTCACTGACGCTGAAAAACTAGAATTTGGACTCGATTTAGTATCTCTAGAGTGCGACCATTGGATGTTATATATATTTTGCTTTGAATAATCAGGATAGCCTCTTTCGCTGGATATTAAGTTTTCAAAACGAACATTTACATTTCCTCTAAAATTATATCTTTTGGCATAACTGGATTCAAAACGCATTCCGTAACTCCCATTAGTGTAATAATCTCCTAAAACGGTTAAATCATAATTATCGCTCAGGGCAAAATAGTACCCTAAGTTTTGGAGAGAAAAACCTCTTTGGTTCGAGTCATTGTAGCTTGGTAAAATAAGTCCTGATATACTGGTTTCCTTACTCATTGGAAAAAAAGCGAATGGCAAAGCTATTGGAGTAGGTACATTGGCAATGACCATGTTAGTTAATCCGGTTACAACTTTTTTTCCAGGTATAAGTTTTACTTTACTAGTCTGGAAATAATATTCGGGATTCTCAATGTTTTTTGAAGTGGTAAAAATGGCACGTTTTAAGAAGTAAACAGAATCATTTTCTTTTTTGGTTACAGCTGCTTTAATTCTAAATTCTCCTTGTTCAGATCTAGAATTATAAATTAATGCTTTTTTTGTTTTAAAATTGAATCGAATAGAATCAGGTTCAATAACATTAGCGCCTTGTTTGAAATTTGGAAATTGTGTAAAATTACCCGTAGAATCTTTAATACGACCCGCATACACTTCATTCTTTTCATAGTCCATCACGATGATTCCTGATTTTAATTCTATGTCTTGATAGTAAAGTTCTGCCTTATCATATAATGTAATCAGCTTTTTCTTTTGGTCTATTTTAGCGTATTTAGCTGCTTTATACTTCACTTTTCCATCCAAAAAAGGTTTTTTAGGCTGAACACTATCCATTTTTATAGTATCATTTTCCTTTTTTGAATCTAAGATTGGAGTCTTGATCGGAGTAGCCTTTTTATTGAAGGTATCTGTTTGTTTATTGGCGATTTTAGTCGTCTTTTTTTTTGTTATATCTTGAGAATATAATTTACTAGAACCTATAGTTAGGAAAAATGATATTAAAACGATATTAAATAAGTTTGTATACAAAGGTTTAAATGCTATTTTTGTAAAATTATGGCTTGTTTTTTGACATGTCAAAATTACATATTATTATTTGTCAAAAATAGACAAATAAATAAATTTATGGACGAAGTCTTTTAATTAAATTAACGTATAGCTTTATGCACAAAATATATAAAATTAAAATAATAGCAACTTTTATTTTGATCCTTTTTTCTTCAACAGGATTTAGTCAATCAAATGCCTTCAAGGTAACTTTAGATGCCGGTCATGGAGCACATGATTTTGGAGCAGTTTATGAAGGCCGAATAGAAAAGAACATTGCACTAGCAATTGTTTTAAAAGTCGGAAAATTATTAGAAGCTACTCCGCTAATGGTTGTTAACTATACCAGAAAAACAGATGTTTTTATAGATTTAATTGAAAGAGCAAATATAGCCAATAGATTTAATGCTAATATTTTTGTTTCTATTCATTGTAATGCAAATAGGAATACGGCCGCCGACGGAACTGAAACCTATGTAATGGGATTAAGTAAAGTGGCTTCAAATCTTGCAGCAGCTCAAAAAGAGAACTCTGTAATTACATTAGAGAAAGATTATAAGCAAAAATATGAAGGCTTTGACCCTAATTCTCCAGAAACAATGATAGGCATGACTTTGATGCAAGAAGAATATTTAGATAATAGTATTTCGTTAGCTAGCAAAATAGAAGATGCTTTTGGTGATTTAGGAAAAAAAATAAGAGGCGAAGGTGTAAAACAAGCTCCTTTTATGGTGTTGCACAAAGCGTATATGCCGAGAGTATTGATTGAAACAGGATTTATTTCAAATACTATTGAAGGAAATCTATTGAACTCTGAAGAAGGACAAAATGAAATTGCCAAAGCTATTGCAGAAGCAATAATTAGTTATAAGAAAGAGTATTATGGGAATGGAGAAGTTGAAGTTGTAGGAGAATTACCTTCTCAAAAAATAAATGAAAAACCAACACAAGAGATTGTAATTCCTATAAAATCGAGAACAACATCGCAAACTGAAGAACAAATACAAATTAAAAGAACAGTTGATAATTCTACTGCAGTTTTTAAAGTACAATTTTTAGCAAGTATCCGAAAGCTAGAATTGATTCCTAGAAATTTTAAAGGACTGAAAAATGTTACGGTAGTTTATGATAGCAATGTTTATAAATACATGTATGAAGAAACATCAGATTATGAAAAAGCAAAGCAAAATTTGCAAGAAGTTAAAGGGAAAGGCTTTGATTCTGCATTTTTGATTGCATTCAAAAATGGTGAAAAAGTCAACATTCAAGATGCTCTTAAATAGAAGAAACTCCTATTTGCTTAATTTTTTAAATACAATATTACCTTGAAGCTAATTAGAAAGATTAAATCCATAATTATAATCCTATTTTTACTTTTCTCCACAACTATTTTTTCTCAATCCAATACTAAGTTTGTTGTTATTTTAGATGCAGGTCATGGAGGAAAAGATCCTGGAAATTCCCATCACGGTTTTATTGAAAAAGAAATTGCACTTAAAACGGCTTTGAAATTAGAAAAATATCTCAAAAAAGAAGATGGTATTCAAGTGATTCATACCAGAAAAACAGATGTTTTTATAGAATTAGTAGACAGACCTAAAAAAGCAAATAGTATCCATGCTAATTTATTTGTTTCAATACATTGTAATTCGGTTAGCAACTCAATTCCTTTTGGCACCGAAACTTTTGTAATGGGTTTAACACGAAGTAAAGGGAATTTAGAAATAGCCAAACAAGAGAACTCTGTTATACTACTAGAAAAAAATTATAAGCAAACCTATAAAGGTTTTGATCCCAAGAATCCTGAAACTTTGATAGGGTTAAAAATGCTCCAAGAAGATTATCTAGATAGAAGTATCCAATTAGCTTCGAAAATTGAAAGTAATTTTAAAAACAAATTAAACAGAAAGTCAAGAGGAATCAAGCAAAGTCCATTGTGGGTTTTAGATGCAGCTTACATGCCTAGTGTGCTAATAGAACTAGGTTTTTTATCTAATACTAATGAAGGACTTTATCTCAACTCAGATAAAGGTCAAGATAATATGGCAGAGGCTATTGCTTCCGCAATTATTGATTATAAAAAAGAATATTTCGGAACGAGTTCAAATATGAGTTATGAAAAAACTAAGTCAAATAAAAGAAATCAAAAGGGACTAAAAGATTCCTCAAACGACAGTAAATCAAAACGTATTGTTGAGAAAGAAATTAGTAAAAATCAAGCAGCAAAAAACCAAAATTCTAGTATCGTTTTTAAAGTACAATTTGCTGCTGGAAATCAAAATATAAAATTAAATCCATCTAACTTTAAAGGATTAAAAAATGTTTCTATGAGAACAAATAATGGTGTGTTTTATAAATATGCTTATGGAGATACATCTGATTATAATGTGGCGAAAAATGATTTAAAGGAAGTCAAATCTAAAGGGTATTCTTCAGCGTACATAATAGCTTTTAGAGATGGAAAAAGCATTAGTATTGAAGAAGCACTTAAATAATAGTAACAAGTCAAATATTTTATATTAAATTTGTCAAAAATAATTAAATTTTGAAAATAACACGAGAAATTAAAACTGCTATTTTAGTAATAGCTTCTATATTATTATTTATTTGGGGCTACAGTTTTTTGAAAGGTAGAGACCTATTTACTAATTACAAAACATTTTATGTTGAATATAAAAGTGTAG
Source organism: uncultured Flavobacterium sp. (assembly GCA_965366105.1). Taxonomy (GTDB): domain Bacteria; phylum Bacteroidota; class Bacteroidia; order Flavobacteriales; family Flavobacteriaceae; genus Flavobacterium. The sequence goes on from CBDUEE010000013.1 coordinate 15,217, forward strand.
AAGGCTTAGCTAAATCAGCACCTGTAACCTTAAATGGATTAATTATTGGTAAAGTAAGTTCTATAGCCATAAATGAAAATACTGGCGCATTATTAGTACAAATGCAATTGAAAACAGATTTTCCAATCTCAAAATCAAGTATTGCTTCTATTTACGAGCCCAGTTTTATAGGAGGAAAGCAAATTGCAATTATCCCAAATTTTAAAGATAAAACCTTAGCTGTTGAAGGGCAAAAGTTACAAGCTGGTGTAAAAATGGGGCTTACTGAAAAAGTAGGGGATCAATTGGCACCTGTTCAAGAAAAATTAGAAAAATTATTGAGTAGCACAGATAAATTAATCTCAGGATTAAATAGCGTCCTAGATCAACAAGGACAACAAGATTTGAAAATTAGTTTGGCAGAGTTGAGTAAAACTATGGAGCAATTTCATAAAGCTTCTAAGAGTGTTAATAGTTTGCTGGATGATAATAAAACTCAAATAAATGGTGTTGTAACCAATTTTAATAAAATTAGTAAGGATTTTTCAAAAATTTCTGACTCATTGAGTAAAGCTGACATAGCTAAAACTGTAAAAAATCTTAATATAACTTTAGCAAGAGTAGATGGTATAATGACTGGACTAGAATCAGGAAAAGGTTCTTTAGGAAAATTGTTAAACGATGATGCTTTCTACCAAAATGTTAAAACTTCAACAAAAGAACTTGAATTGTTATTACAAGACATAAGACTCTATCCTACACGATACGTCAATATTTCTGTATTTGGAAAAAAAAATAAACCTTATGTAGGCCCTGCAAAGGATTCTGTATCTACTATTAAAAATTAGCACTTATGAGTTATCTAGACAATATTTTATTTGCAATCCTCCTAGTTATTGGTTTTAGCTTTTTTTATATTAATATAAAAAAAATAATTCGAAATATAAATCTTGGAGCCGATATAGACCGTTCTGACAATCCAAAAGCACGATGGGCTAATATGGCCATGATCGCTCTTGGACAATCTAAAATGGTAAAAAAACCCGTTGCAGGATTTCTTCACATTTTAGTTTATGTAGGTTTTGTAATTATAAATATTGAGTTACTAGAAATCATAATCGACGGACTTTTTGGTACGCATCGTATTTTTGCTTTTTTGGGAACTACGTATAATGTATTAATTGCTTCTTTCGAAATTTTGGCAGGTTTGGTTTTAGTAGCCGTTATCGCTTTTTGGATTAGAAGAAATATCATAAGAATAAAACGATTTGCAAATCCTGATTTAAAAGGATTTCCTAAAAATGATGCGAATTATATCTTGTATTTTGAGGTAGTTTTAATGACATTATTTTTGTTAATGAATGCTTCAGATTTGCATTTGCAAAATGTACCCGGTGGTTTCTCTCATTTTATTAAAGCAGGTTCATTTCCTATTAGTCAGTTTATAGAACCTATTTTTAATGGAATGTCTAATGAATCAGTTATGCTTCTTACTGAAATATTCTGGTGGTTGCACATTACAGGTATTTTAATTTTTATGAACTATTTGTATTTTTCTAAACATTTACACATTCTATTAGCATTTCCAAATACTTATTTTGCAAATCTAAACCCTTTAGGGCAATTTGATAATTTAGAGTCAGTTACTAAAGAAGTAAAACTAATGATGGATCCAAATGCTGATCCGTTTGCTGCAGCGCCAATTGACGAAAACGCAGTCCCGAGTAAATTTGGAGCTAGTGATATTCAGGATTTAAACTGGGTTCAATTATTGAACGCTTACACCTGTACAGAATGTGGTCGATGTACTGCAGCTTGTCCAGCTAATATAACAGGTAAAAAACTATCTCCCCGTAAAATCATGATGGATACGAGAGATAGAATGGAAGAAGTAGGAAAAAATATTGATGCCAATAAAGGTGTATTTATTCCAGATAATAAGTCATTATTAAACGATTACATCACACCCGAAGAGTTGTGGGCGTGTACAAGCTGTAATGCATGTGTCGAGGAATGTCCTGTAAATATTAGCCCACTTTCTATTATTATGGATATGCGACGTTATTTAGTTATGGAGCAAAGTGCTGCGCCAGCACCTCTAAATGCAATGATGACTAATATTGAAAATAACGGTGCTCCGTGGCCATACAATCAACAAGATAGGTTGAATTGGAAGGACGAAAATTAGTACTATTTTAAAATAAAAAAATAATTACAGATAGTTTCTTTTAGACTATTTGAAAAAAAACAAAAGTTATGTCAGAGAATTTAATAGTGCCAACAATGGCCGAAATGTTAGCTCAGGGTAAACAACCAGAAGTGTTATTTTGGGTAGGTTGTGCTGGAAGTTTTGATGATAGAGCAAAAAAAATAACAAAAGCATTCGTGCGAATTTTAAATCGTGCAAATATTTCATTTGCAGTTCTTGGTACTGAAGAAAGTTGTACTGGAGATCCCGCAAAAAGAGCAGGAAATGAGTTTTTGTTTCAAATGCAAGCCATGATGAATATTGAGGTTTTGAATGCATATGAAGCAAAAAAAATTGTTACCGCTTGTCCGCATTGTTTTAATACATTAAAAAATGAGTATCCAGAATTAGGAGGAATATATGAAGTAGTTCACCATACTGAGTTTTTGAAATCGTTGTTAGATGATGGAAGATTAACTATCGAAGGTGGCCAATTTAAAGGAAAGCGCATTACTTTTCATGATCCTTGCTATTTAGGTAGAGCCAATAAAGTATATGAAGCACCAAGAGATTTGATTCTTAAATTAGATGCGGAATTGGTTGAAATGAAACGTTCTAGAGCAAATGGATTGTGTTGTGGTGCTGGTGGTGCTCAAATGTTTAAAGATGCTGAACCCGGAAACAAAGAAATCAATGTAGAAAGAACCGAAGATGCTCTAGAAATCCAATCCGAAATTATTGCAACTGGTTGTCCTTTTTGTAATACTATGATGACTGATGGAGTTAAGATTAAAGAAAAAGAAGGTGATGTGAAAGTTATGGATATAGCAGAACTGATTGCTAACGCTCAAGATTTGTAATATTCTTTTTCTTAATTTGTTCTAATTTTTTATGATTTGCAAAAAAACTATAGTGATCATAATGTTGCATTTAGGTTTGGTAATGCACGCTCAATCTGTAGCTAGTGTAAATCAAGCTGATAGTTTGGTTGTAAATAACAATAAGCAATTGCAGTTTAAAACAAAACAATTAATTATTCCAGCAGTTTTAATCGGTTATGGGATAATAGGAATTGGCAATGATCAATTAGAGTCATTTAATTTACAAATTAGAGAAGAAGTACAAGAGGATATAGACAAGAAACTTACTATTGATGACTTTTCACAATATGTACCTTTTGGTTCAGTATATGCTTTAGATGCTTTTGGAATTAAAGGAAAAAATAACTTTAGAGATAAAACGATCATTTTAGCAACGTCTTATTTAATTATGGGATTAGCCGTAAATAGTCTCAAACAATCTTTTAAAGTAGAACGACCTGATGGTTCTGGCTTTAATTCTTTTCCTTCAGGGCATACAGCAACAGCTTTTATGGGGGCAGAGTTCTTATATCAAGAATATAAAGATACCTCAATTTGGTATGGACTGTCAGGATATTTGGTAGCTGCCGGTACAGGAGCGTTTAGAATGTATAATAACAAGCATTGGCTTACCGACGTAATTGCTGGAGCAGGTGTAGGCATATTGAGTACAAAAGCAGCTTATTGGTTGTATCCATCGATAAATAAATTGTTGTCTTCTAAAAAAAATATTACAAATAAAAAAACAGTATTTATTCCTTATTATGACGGTAAACAAGTAGGATTTGGACTTGTTTCTACGTTTTAATCGCAATAAATAAGTTAATTATAAAAACAAAATTATGTACGTTCCTTTTGAAAATTTACCCGAAGAATCAAAAATTTGGATTTATCAATCAAATAGAAAATTTTCGGATGCGGAATTTTCTGAAATAGAAACTGCTTTACAAGCTTTTCTTGGCGATTGGGCTGCACATGGCACCAGTTTAGAATCGGCTTACCAATTAAAGTACAATCGATTTATTATTATAGCCGTAAATCAAGATGTTCAAGCAGCAACGGGTTGCTCTATAGATTCATCCGTAGAATTTATTCAAAGTTTAGAGCAGAAATATTCTGTTGATTTATTAGATAAAATGAATGTTACTTTCAAATTAGGCGAGCATATTGCTCATAAGACTTTGATTGACTTTAAGAAAATGGTCAAAGATAAAGCGGTTACTGAAAACACTATTGTTTTCAATAATTTGGTTAATAATATCGAAGAATTTAATGAATCATGGGAAGTTCCAGCAATTGATAGCTGGCACAGTCGCTTCTTTTAAAATAAAAACTGTCCAATGAGAAAAATAGACATTAAAATTTTTATTTTTTATGTCTTATTTCTTTTTGTTGCTACTAGTTGTGTTGGTGCAAAAATTAATAAGGATAAAGTAATTTTAACCAACGTTCCTGTAAAAGTTCTAAATCTTGATAGTTTAGCTACTACAAATATTCCATTACTTTTTGATTTAGAATCAAATGGTGACAAATGGGTTGACAGTCTCTACAATTCAATGACTTTAGAGGAGAAATTCGGTCAATTATTTATGGTTGCCGCTTATTCTAATAAGGATACCAAGCACTATAACTCTGTTGATAAGCTTATTAAGGAAAATAAAATAGGTGGATTAATTTTTTTTCAAGGCGGTCCTGTTCGTCAAGCAAAACTGACAAATCGTTTTCAATCGGTGTCAAAAATTCCATTATTTATTGGAAACGATGCAGAGTGGGGATTGGGTATGCGACTTGATTCTACCTATAGTTACCCTTGGAATATGACTCTGGGAGCTATTCAAGACTTAAAGTTGATCGAAAAACTTGGAATTCAAATGGGACAACAAAGCAAACGATTGGGTTTGCAATTTAATTTTGCTCCTGTTCTAGATATCAATTCAAATCCTAAAAATCCTATTATTGGTTTTCGCTCTTTTGGCGAAGATAAATTTCAGGTTACCGAACATGCTATTGCTTTAATGAAAGGAATACAAAGCCAAGGTGTATTTGCAACTGGAAAACATTTTCCAGGACATGGTGATACTGCAAAAGATTCTCATAAAGAATTGCCAACGATTTATGCTACAAAAGAAAAACTGGAAGAGGTAGAATTCTATCCATATAGAAAAATGTTTCATGAAGGACTTTCTTCGGTAATGGTTGGACATTTAAACGTTCCTAGTTTAGAGACGCGACCAAATTATCCTTCTTCTATTTCCTATAATGTAGTAACCAATGTACTTCAAAAAGAATTGGGATTCACAGGACTTGTTTTTACCGACGCTTTGAATATGAAAGGTGTAAGTGATTTCAAAATACCTACTGAAATTAATTTTGAAGCTTTTATGGCAGGAAATGATGTTTTGTTATTTCCTGAGAATATTCCTGGCACAATTGAAAAATTCAGTGAGGCCTATGCGCTTAATTTATTTACAGACGAAAGATTGGCTTTTTCTGTAAAAAAAATTCTTAAATTCAAATATAAAGCAGGGCTAAATACTTACAAAACGATTGTAACGAATAATCTATATACTGATTTGAATTCTGTTGAAAATGAGGCGCTTTTATATCAATTATATGAAAATTCAATTACTGTTTTAAAAAATACCGATGCTATTTTGCCAATTAAAAACTTAGATAAACAAAAGATTGCTTATGTAAAAATTGGTGATGATAATAACGATTCGTTTGTATCTACGCTCCAGAAATATGCCGAAGTAACTGTTGTAGAAGATAGGAATCTGGATAGTTTACAAGTAAAATTAAAAGCTTTTACAACTGTAATTATTGGGTATCATAAATCTGATATTGCTTTTAAAAATGATGATTTAAGAGTAGATGAATTAGCAAAGATTGAATTTTTAGCACAGAGAAATAATGTGATTTTAGATGTTTTTGCTAAACCGTATTCACTACTATCTATTGACAATTATGATCCTATTGAAGGGCTAGTGGTTTCATATCAAAACAATCCAATTTCTCAAATTGTTTCTGCAGAACTTATTTTTGGAGCTATTGAAGCTAAAGGGAAATTACCAGTTTCTATCAATTCTAATTTTAAAGTAAATGATGGACTTGCTATAGAAAAATTAAATCGATTGGGATTTACTACTGCAGAAAATGTTGGAATGAATTCTGAAATTTTATCAAAGATTGATGGTATTGCTACTAAAGCAATTGATGCTAAAATGACACCCGGAATTCAAGTTCTTGTGGCAAAAAACGGAAAAGTAATTTATCAAAAATCGTTTGGTTATCACACGTATGATAAAACAATTAAAGTGCAAAATTCTGATATTTATGATGTTGCTTCTTTAACAAAAATTTTGGCTACTTTGCCTAATGTAATGTTGCAATATGATCAACATAAAATAAATTTAGAAACAACATTAGGTACAATGCTACCTAATTTTATAGGTTCGAATAAACAAAATATAAATTTAAAGGATTTATTGTCTCATTATGCAGGTTTAGCAGCAGGTCTTCCATTTTATAAAGCAGCAATGAATCTGTCAAAAAAGCCCTCAGAAGAGTATTTTAGGAAAACTCCTGAAGTTAATTTTACGAAGCAATTAGGAGACAGTCTTTTTATAAGAAATGATTTTAGTGACACGATAATGAAAATGATTGTCGATAGTAAGCTTTCGCTAAAGAAAGAATATAAATATAGTGATCTTACGTTTATGATTTTGAAAGATTATTTAGAAAAAACAACAGGAAAAACCCTAGATGTTTTGATTCAAGATAATTTTTATCGTTCTCTTGGTATGAATAATTCAAGTTTCAATCCATTGACTAAATTTGATAAAAATAGAATTCCTCCAACAGAAACAGATGCTTATTTCCGTCACCAACTTTTACAAGGATATGTAAATGATTTATCTGCTGGTTTAGAAGGTGGTGTCTCTGGACATGCGGGAATTTTTTCGAATGCAATGGATGTAGCTAAAATAATGGAACTTTATTTGCAAAAAGGAAGTTATGGTAATCAACGTTATTTTTCTGAAAAAACATTTGAAGATTTTAACACCTGTTATTTTTGTGCAGAGGGTAATAGACGAGGTGTGGGTTTTGATAAGCCACAATTGGGGACTGCAGGTCCTACTTGTGGTTGTGCTTCTATGACTAGCTTTGGCCATACTGGCTATACTGGAACAATGGCTTGGGCTGATCCAGAAAATCAAATTGTTTATGTTTTTTTATCAAATAGAACTTTTCCTATTGCTGCAGAAAATCGATTGTCTAAAGCAAACATTCGTGAAGACATACAAAAAGTAATTTATGAAGCGATTATTCGCTAATTAAAAGAAACTTATACGCATTATTTGTAGCTTTTTATTCTCATTAAGTATTAAAACATAACTTTTTGTTTTTAAAAATTACTCAAAGTTTTTAATCGGATTATATTATATTTGAGTGGAAAATAATAGATATGAATAAAAGCAATAATTTTTTTAAAATAATTAACTTTATAGGGTTACTATTTTGTGTAAGTTTTATAAATGCACAGCATATTGACATCAATATTTTGCGTGACATCAACGTTAATAGAAATACTTCATTAGATCCCACTTTTAAGGTAGTTACAAATAGTGTGCTCCCAATTAGTATTGCAACTCCCATAATTATTTACTCGGTTGGATTAATAAAGAAAGACATTACCTTCAAAAACCAGGCATTATTTATTGGTGAAACTATTTTAGTATCAGCTTTTATAACCACTGCTTTAAAATATACTTCAAAACGAGAAAGACCCTTTAATACTTATCCAGATATTGAAAAAGTAACTTCTGCACCCGGATTTTCATTTCCTTCTGGGCATACTTCTACAGCATTTGCAACAGCAACATCCTTGAGCATGGAATTCCCTAAATGGTATGTTATTGCACCATCATTTGTTTGGGCCTCTACTGTGGGATATTCTCGAATGCATTTGGGAGCTCATTATCCGAGTGATGTTGTGGCGGCGGGGAAGATACTGGGGGGGATGTGGGGTCTGTGGTGTTGAATGAACAAGTTAGTGAACAAGA
>CBDUEE010000014.1:0-22997 GCA_965366105.1 uncultured Flavobacterium sp.
CTGTAGGTTTCCCCTCTTTTCCCATTGTTGTTGCCATACCAAAAATTTGGTTGAATTTCTCAGAAGTTTCAATTTTTGGATTGTCCAACTTTCCAACAGTGTTTTTTACAAAGTAGTTTTTAGCGATTTCAAAATTTACGGGATTTAATTTAACTTCTGTATTTAATTCTTGACCGACAGTTTCTTGATTTAAACTGTCTTTTTGGGTTTTTGTTTGACATGCTACTAAAAGCAATGTTACGGATGCGATTGTAAAAATTTTTTTTCTCATTGGATGGTTTTTATAATTACTAGTGTCAATTTACGATTATAAATGATGCTTATTTCTTTCAAATATAATTAAATAAGTCTTATTAATACAATTGAAAATAAATGAGTTGTGTGACAAATGTTACTCTTGATATGATTTGAATGGTGTAAGTTTAGACTATAAAATTTATCACTATGTCAAAAATTGTCATTTTAGGAGCTGGAATATCAGGACATGTTGCTGCTTCACATCTGAGAAGAAAATTAGGTAAAGATCACGAAGTATTGGTCGTTTCGCCAAACAGTAATTACCAATGGATTCCTTCTAATATTTGGGTGGGTGTGGGAAGAATGAAGTCGAAAGAAATTTTATTTCCATTGATGCCCTTATACAAGAAAAAGAAAATTGGTTTCAAACAAGCTAAGGTAGTTTCCTTTCATCCCGAAGGTGATGAAACTGAACCTAAACCTTATGTGATGATCGAGTATGTTGTTGGTTCAGAAAAAGAGAGACAAGAAAAAGTTACGTACGATTATTTGATTAATGGTACAGGACCAAAATTAGCTTTTGATTTAACAGAAGGATTAAACCCTGGAACCAATAAAGCATATTCTGTATGTACATACACTCATGCCGAGCATGCTTGGCAAGGATTAGAGGCTTTGATTAAGGAGATGAAAAACGGTAAAAAAGCAAAAATTTTGATTGGAACAGGACACGCCAAGGCGACTTGTCAAGGTGCTGCTTTTGAATACATCTTGAAAGTAGAGCAAGAATTGCGACGACACAAAGTAAGAGAAATGGCTGAAATTACATGGATTTCCAATGAATTTCAGTTAGGAGATTTTGGTATGGATGGTATGTTGTTGAGCTACGGAAGTAAAACCATGCATTCTTATGAAATGGTTGAAATGGTTTTTAGCGATAGAGGAATCAAATGGATTTTAGGTGCAGGGGTAACTAAAATCGAGGATGGTATTGCACATTATGAAAACTTAGAAGGAGAATATAAGTCTGAAAACTTTGATTTTGCTATGTTGATTCCCTCGTTTTCTGGTCATGGATTTAAAGCATTCGATATAAATAAAAACGAAATTACGGAGAAGTTATTTAAAGGCTTTATGATTGTAGATGCAGATTATACAGCTAAACCGTATGAAGAATGGTCGGTCAAAGACTGGCCAGAAACCTATCAAAATCCTTCGTATCCAACTATTTTTGCTCCAGGAATTGCATTTGCCCCACCGCATGCTATTTCGAAACCACGTAAAAGTAAAAACGGAACCGATATAACTCCAGCACCTCCTAGAACAGGAATGCCTTCTGGTATTACCGCTAAAATAGTTGCTGATAACATTATAGATTCTATAAAAGGAAATCAGATTTCATTGAATCATAAAGGTTCGATGGGTAATATGGGTGCAGCCTGTATCGCATCGGCTGGATACGGATTCACATCAGGAAGTGGTGTAAGCATTACTACTTATCCAATTGTTCCTGATTATGAAAAATTTCCAAATTCTCAAGGTCGTCAATTGGGGAAAACATTCGGTGAGATTGGTTTAGCAGGACATTGGTTAAAACTCTTGTTGCATTATGCCTTTATTTATAAAGCTAAAATGAAACCATTTTGGTGGCTTATTCCCGAATAGTATTGTAATAATCCGATTTTAAAACCTTTAAAAAAACAAAAAATGACAACTCAAATAACAAAATTACAGCGTTTTGTAATGATGAATCCAGTAATTCAATTCTTTAAACTTATTTATTTATCCTTAAAAGTATTGATTGTTGTTGCTGGCGGACATGGTGGTACGAGAACTTAAATTTTTAAATTATAATATGCACGTAAAAAATGAAGTTGAGAATTTAACAGTATATTTTATAGTCAAAGACAAAAATAAAATATTTTTCTATTGCCTGTAAAACACTATTTCGTATGATAATATTATTTGTTTGTATTTTTGTCGACTCCTATTAAGAACAATCTATTGTTAAATTAATATGAATTTTTATGTTTTATTCGAATTCGATGCTATTTCTTGAACTTGGATTTTAATTTGGTTCACACTGGTGAGTCAGTAAAGATTTAGCAGTTAGCTACTTTTTTTTCAAATTTTCTTTTTCTAATGATTAGAGGAATTATCCAAGCTGATAATAATAGGATTAGGATTAGGATTTTAGTTAAATTCATTTCAGGAAAAAAATTGTTTAGCGAATGAAAAGCAGAAACGGCAAGTAAAGAATGAGTGTTATCGGCAACTTTTCCGATTCCCCATGATGCAAGAATTAAAACTCCAAAAAACATTATATTTGAACTCGTTATTTCAAAATTTAAATGCCAAACAAACCACATAATAGCAATAATTAAGATGCTTGTAAGTGAAGAGATGGATTTAAGTTCTTGCTGCAAAAATCCACGCCAGCCTATTTCTTCTAAAAGACCATAAATTAAAATAGCTATAATTGTAATAAATGATACTGTTCCTTTGGTAATAAATTCAACACCTAATATTAATGCGATGGGTAATCCCCAATATAAAAGAAATGGCACTGAAAGTTTTTTATAATTTCCCTTTAATGTTAGTATTGGTTTTATTTTAAAAATTAAAAATACAACTAACGCACCTACAGCAGGACCAACTGCCTGTAAGATGACTTTCAAAAATTCACTTGATATATTATCTAACAATTGCGTTTTGTTCGTTAAATATCGAAGTGTAATTGCAATACTATAAAATGTAAAAATAGCGAAGTAGTTAATTTTGGTTTTCATAATTTATTTGTTTAAATATAGTTCAAAACTATAAATTCAATTTCACTAAAAAATTGACTATGGGTAAGAAATAAAAAATTATGATATTTTTTTTCTGATTCTACTTAAACTTTCTGCAGTAACACCAAGGTAAGATGCAACGATTTTTAGCGAAGTTCTTTTAAAAATTTGTGGTCGCTCCTTAATGAGTTTAAGGTATCTTTCTGTTGGTGAAAGTGTTAATAAAGTAATTTGCTCCGATTGTTTTCGAATAAACATTGCGTCTGAAATTGCTTTGCCAATTAAAAAGCCTTTTGGAGATTTTGAGTATAAAAGATTTAAATCGGTATGATTGATAGACCAAATTATAGTTTCTGCTAAACTCTCGGTTTTAATAAATGTTTCAGATTGAGTTAAAAAAGATAAATATTCACTAAAAATTTGATTTTCATAATATATATTAATACAAATATCTTTTCCATCAGCCAATACATAGTGTGCAACAGAACCTGAAATTAGAATATTGACATATTTTTCAGTTTTGTTATAGTCTTTGATTATTTCATTTTTTTTAAATGATCGAGACTTAATATACTTCGTAAATTCTATCCATAAGTTTATATCTGCTTTATAATATTGATCAAATACTTCTTTAATTTTTTCAGGTGTAGGTTGTTCCATAAAATAGTTGATAGCTTCAGTTTAGAACTTCCTTTTGTTCCTGTTTCAAATATAATTAAATTTTTTTAGCAAGAGAACGATAAGGTATAAGTATGAAGTATTGTTTTTATAATTAAAAGTACTTCTCTTTCCGAAAGACTCTTTCAAAAATTATCATTAATAATGAATTTAGCTAATTAAAATCTGGAGCATAACACTTCAATTCAAAGGTAATAATAGAGTGACTGGCTCCTAAAGCCATTGTTGATTTTAGCTTTTTATTAATGCTTATTTCATTTTTAGTAAAATTGAAGGATTTTCTTTTGTAAAAAAAATCCCTGACTGCGTTTTACAATCAAGGATTTAATTTTTGTGTTTTTTGTATGTATTTTAATTAATTTCTTTCAAAACTTTATTGGGATCATAACCAAAAAGCTGGTGTTCTTTAATGATTTCGGCAATTCCCGCTGGAAGCATAATTTCCCAGCCTGGTTTCCCATTATTGATCATATTCAAAACTTCGCGAGAGAACACTTCTAAAATAGAAGGGTCATAATCATTGATGTCCACAACTTTTCCGTTGAATTTAAAGAATTTATATAATTCTTTCATTCGAGGATGTACTTTTAAGTTTTCGGAAGTAATGATTTCTCCATTTTCGCCTAACATTGGATATAAGAATACTTTCATGTCACGATAAAATAATTTACCAAAAGCTTCTAGAATACCACCACTTAAATGGCGGTAATATTTCTCGTCAAAAATATCTACCAAATTATTGACACCCATGGCTAATCCCATTCTGGCTTTGGTATAATTTGAGAAATATTCGACTACTTTATAATATTCTTGGAAATTAGAAATCATTACCGTTTGCCCAAGAGAACAAAGTAATTCGGCACGATCCATAAAATCTCTTTCATCAATTTCACCATCTGAACGGAGATTTGATAAGGTAATCTCAAAAACTACTAATGTGTTTTCTTTTTCTACTTTATTCTCATTCAGGAACATTTTTAATGATTTCTCATACATGTCCATGTTCACTTTTGTAACCGGACGAAAACTTCCTCTAAAAGCTAGAATGTTTTTCTTGTATAAAATGGCCGCAGGAAGAATATTTACTCCATCAGGATTAAACATTACCGCATCGGTCATTCCGTATTTTACCAATTGTAAACTCATCAAACGGTTGTCTACATCAGCAAAACGGGGGCCTGAGAAATTAATAGTATCTATTTCTAATTGATCTTTGTCTAAATGATCGTATAAATAACGCAACAAACGCTTAGGATCGTTGTATTTGTAGTAGGCTCCATAAATTAAGTTAACGCCAAGAATCCCAAGTGTTTCTTGTTGCAAACGCACATCTGTTTCTTTAAAACGGATGTGAAGAATAATTTCGTTATAAGCTTCATCAGGCTCAATTTGATAACTAATACCAACCCAACCGTGTCCTTTAAATTGCTTTGCAAAATCAATGGTAGCAACAGTATTAGCATAACTAAAAAACATTTTGTTAGGATGTTTTTCTCTACTTAAACGTTTTTCTATTAAATTTACTTCATGCGAAAGCATTTTTTTAAGCCGGCTTTCAGTAACATAGCGACCATCTTCTTCAATTCCATAAACGGCATCGCTAAAGTCTTTGTCATACGCTGACATTGCTTTTGCAATTGTTCCAGAAGATCCTCCAGATCTAAAAAAGTGTCTTACAGTTTCCTGTCCTGCTCCAATTTCTGCAAAAGTCCCGTAAATATTTTCGTTCAAGTTGATACGGAGTGCTTTATCTTTTACTGAAGGGATTTGTTCGATGATTCGATCACCTTTTAATTTTATTTCTGTATCCATTTTCTTTTAATATGCCTAATATGTTGCAAAGTTAATGAAATAGGTTTCTAATGAAAGAGAATTAAACCTATTTTTGTAAATAAAATCAAGAACGTTGAAGGTATATTTTTTAGGAACTGGCACGTCACAAGGGATTCCTGTTATAGGAAGTAATCATCCCGTATGCAAGAGTATCGATTTTAAAGATAAAAGATTAAGAGTTTCTGTATGGATTTCTTGGGACACTTTTTCTTTTATTATCGATTGCGGACCTGATTTTAGACAACAAATGCTTTCTTCTAATTGTCCTAAGGTTGACGGAATTTTATTTACTCATGAGCACTCTGACCATACAGCAGGAATTGATGATATTAGACCTTTTAATTTTAAACAAGGTGAAATTCCAATTTATGCACATAAAAGAGTGATAGATAATCTGCGAAAACGCTTTGAATATGTGTTTGAAACTGTAAATAAATATCCTGGAGCTCCTTCTATAGCAACTATTGAAGTTATAAATAACGAACCTTTCTCTATCGGAAATAAAACTGCTGTTCCCATAAATGTAATGCATGGAAGTCTTCAGGTTTTTGGGTATCGAATTGATGATTTTGCTTATTTGACAGATGTAAAAACCATTGAAGAAAGCGAAATTTTAAAGCTTAAAAATCTAAAGGTTCTGGTTATAAATGCTTTACGAGAAGAACATCACGATACACATTTCAATTTGCAAGAAGCATTAGATTTTATAACTTTGGTGCAGCCAGAGAGGGCTTATCTTACACATATCAGTCATATTATGGGATTTCATGAGGACGTACAAAAAAAACTTCCTCAGCATGTTTTCCTTGCTTATGATAATTTAGAAATTACATTATAATTATATTCAAAAATGAAAAAATCATTATTTCTCTATTTAACTATTCTTGCAGTACTTACAGCTCTTTTTACTTTTATGTTCTTGAGTAAAGAAGTGAAATTTGAACAAGAACGATATGTAAAAACGACTACTAAGTTGCGAGATAGTATCCAGCTTTTAACTACTAAATTAGCGGATGCCAACTATTTTTCATTAGAAAATAATGAAAATGCACAAAATTATTTTGATGCTGGAAGTTCAGATAAAACGATTCAGTATCAAAAATTAATTCCTGTTATTACTGAAAAATTATTAGATTTTAATGCAAATCCAAAGGGAAATCCATACACGGGTCAAGACCAAATAGGAGCAAATAAATTCATCATCAATAAAGTAAAAGTACTCAATCACAGATGGATTATAGCCGACTTTAGTGATGGAGATTATTGGGGTGAAGTTTTGTTGAAATACTTTGTAAATGAGGATGAGAGTATTTCTTTTGAGGTAAATCAGTCTTTGTTGTATCAAAAACAAAAGTAGGCACTGATTATTATTTTCAATCGCAGTTAGCCCAAATTATATTCTAAAAACTGCGATTGAAAACTGTTTATTGCTGCTCTAAAAGCCAGTTTTTGAAATCATAAAAATTTTGTGGAGCAACACCATGTCCTATTGGGTATTCTTTATATGTTACTGCTATTCCTAAATTTTCTAATATAGCAGGTGTTTTTCTAGCCCATTCTATTGGAATAACTTGATCTACCGTTCCGTGAGAAGCAAATATTTTTAAATTACTAAAAGTATTTTTAAGATAATCATCGGTAACAATATCTAGATTCAAATAGCCACTCATAGCGACTACTTTTTGCACTTTTTCTGGATAGGAAAGAGCAACAGCATAACTTAAAATAGATCCTTGGCTAAAGCCAATTAAGGAAACATTATTTGCATCTATCGGATAGGTTTGAATTAACTCATCAATAAAAGTAGCAATTAAATCTCTAGATGTTTTAGCTTGCTCATTATCAGAAAACTTGTTTTGATCTGCATCAAAATTGATCGCATACCAAGCATAACTTCCGTATTGCATATCATAAGGCGCGCGTGCTGAAATGATATAATATTCTTCAGGAAGCTCTTCTGCAAAAGAGAATAAATCGGCTTCATTGCTGCCATATCCGTGAAGTAAAAGTAATAGTGGGTTTGTATCTAATTTTACTTTAGGTTCACGTATTTTAAATTCTAAGGATAAGTTCATTTTTATGTATTGGTTTAAGAATCTTGTCAAAATATAAAATATTTACAAAGATCGAGTGCTTTTAAGTTGAAATTTAGGATATGCTTGATAGCCATTTTTGAAAATAAGTACCCAATAAAGGAACAGGTCTTGTCTCCCCTTTTATAGCACTAGTAATACCGTAAGACCATAGCACTAAAACGAAAATCCACATAGGAGCTGAAATCATTAAGCTGTCGAAATTGCTGATAATCAGTCCCAATGAAATAAAAGTTAAAGTGAGTCCCAGTCCTTGACGGATATGAAAAGAGGCAAATGCATTCTTATCCTCTGAATTCATTGACATGGCTATAAAAACGCCAATTCCTAAAATATAGCTGGTTATTTCTGCAGTTTTTCCTGTTTCTATGCTGTTGTTCATTATTTTATGCTAAAATTAATTTATTTTGGTTTAGAATTCCGTATACTTTTCCTTGTATTTCTGCTCCTAAAAAGACAGAATTTTTAGATTTTGAAAGAATCGATGATTTTGTAAAAACACTTTTTGGTTCAGGATTAAATAAGGTGATATTTGCCTTTGAACCTTCATCAATAGTTTGATTATCAATACTAAACCTTGATTTTCCAGCAGTTAATTTTACAATTACAATTTCTAAAGGTAAAACCGTCATTAAACTACCAAAAGCACTTTCCATTCCGATTGTTCCACTTTTTGCACCATCAAATTCCATTTTTTTATGCTCAATATCTATCGGATTATGATCCGATGTAATCATATCAATAGTTCCGTCTTTGATACCTTTCAACAATGCTTTTCTATCGGTTTCTGTTCGCAATGGCGGTGAAACTTTATATCTTGTGTCAAATTCTTCTAGTTTTTCATCAGTCAAAACTAAATGATGTACTGCAACGCTACAGCTTACATTTAGTCCATTAGCCTTGGCTTCTTTGATTAATTGAACAGATTTTTTAGTAGAAACTGTTGGAATATGTAATTTTCCTCCTGTATATTCTAGTAGAAATAAATTTCTCGCTATTTGTAATTCTTCGGCTAGGTTTGGAATTCCTTTTAATCCTAAACGAGTAGAAACAATACCTTCATTTGCCACTCCATTTCCTTTTATATTTTCATCTTGAGAAAAAGCAATCGTCAATCCATCAAAATCTTGAACGTATTGCAACGCAATTTTTAGCAAATTAGCATTGCTTAGACTCTTGTTATAATCTCCAAAAGCGACTGCTCCCGCTTTTTGCATATCAAATAATTCAGCCATATCTTTTCCTGCACTTTCTTTGGTTAAAGCGCCAATAGGGTACAGTTGAGTTGCAAGTCCAATTGCTTTATTTAAAACAAAATTTACTTGTGATTGATTGTCGATAATAGGAAAGGAATTGGGTTGTAAAGCAATTGCGGTAAAACCACTTTTTGCCGCTACGTTAAGCCCGTTCGAAATAGTTTCTCGGTCTTCATAACCTGGTTCTCCCAATGAAACACTACTGTCAAACCAACCTTGAGAAATATGTAAATTATTGAGTTTTATCTCTTCGATATTTTCAGAATTGGGAAGCGAAGTTCCTATTTTTTGTATAAAACCATCAACAATTAAAATATCTACAGTCTTGTTGTGAAAAGGACTTTTTGAATCGATAATTTTGGCGTCTCTGATGATTAATTTCATATTTATTTTTTAATTATTTGAACTCCGTTTTCTATTTTACGAATCTTATAATGGCCATTTCTGTAAATAGAAATAACAGTGCAAAGATAACAAACCATTTCCAGATTTGATTATCAGTTCGGTCAGTTTGTATTGTGTCAAAAAGAGATTTTATAGATTCTATCGTTTTATAATCTGACAATATGTTTTCATTGGCTGTAGCCACATCACTTTCGGTTCTATTGTAGTTAAAACTGATGTTTTCTATCCATTCTTTTTTATTAAAAACCACAAAATTTCCTGCTTGTTCAGGATAGTCTCCAAAATTCATTTTAACTTTGTTATTGAGAATTTGTTGAATAGGAATAAACTGTTCTTCGGAACCTTTTATAATCAAAATACCGTCTTTATTTAAAGAGGTTTCAGTGAAATGTGGATTGTTATTTCCTATGGTTAATGCACTAATGCCGTTGCTTTGATTGTAAATTGCCATTTTGTAAAATGTAGGTACAATAAGCGGTGATTGCTGAAAATTAGAGTTTTCGATTGATAATGGCGCTGCAAAAATAGTCGCTTTTCCAATAGGGTTATTAGTCGAAGTCAGAAAAACACTTCCGTCTTCATACGACAAAACAGCAGGATAGGAACTCGATAAAACAAACGATTTTTTTGTTTTTGGATACTGAAAATTGACTACTTTTTTTTCAAAAACACTATTGTAAATGGGATGGTTAAAATTGATTTTTGTAATCTGTTTTTCCTTATTTTCTAAATCGTTAAACTTTAGGTTCCCAAAATTCGACACAAATGAATTCAAATTCGAAACAGCACATAATGCAGAAGGAATCATTATAAGATTGCCACCTTTTTCTACAAAAGATTTAAGCGTAGTACTTAAAGCTTGCGGGATTTCATCCAACTCATTTAAAACAATTGCATCTTGCTCTTCTAGTTTGTTATAATCTAATGATCCTAAAGTATAGCTAATGAAATTGAATTCTTCAGGAGTATAAATTCGCGAAAGGAAGTTGTTTTTTGTAGGTTCTCCGATGCTAATTACGTTCGTTTTTTTAGCTTTTGAAATACTGAAATATAAAGTATTATCATAAGTTAAGCCATTGTCAACTATAGAAACGTAACCATGAAAAGCTTGTTTTGGAATAGTGAAATTAATACTCTTTTTAGGAATGTCAAGACTTACAGTCGTTTTAGCAATAAGTGTTTTGTTGTTGTATAATGAAATCGGGATAGGATCAAATGTATCGCCATAACCAGATAATTGAATACTAATTTCATAGAATTGTTCCAATGTTTTATGGATGAAAACACTATCGACAGATATATTTTTTTTTTGAACTGCTTTTGGGATTATAAAGTAAGGTGTGTTGTCGGTATCTGTATTTTTAAGTTGCTTTTTATCAAGTCCGATACCGTCAGTAATGATTACAAGATCCTTTTTAAAAGCCGATTTATGTGCTTTTAGTTTGGCCATGATATTATCTAACTGAAAAGGAGTGGCACTATATTTTAAATTTTGCAATGCACTGCGAATCGATTTAATATCAGTATTCCAATAATTTTCTGTATTGGTAAGTAAAGAGAAATTGACGTTTTCTGGTGTTTCTTCTAGCAATTCTTGAACCGCTCTTTTTAATAATTCACCTTTTTTTCCTTTGGCTTGCATGCTAAAAGAATTATCTAAAATAATGTACAATTCGTTGTTGGCATTTTTACTGTCTTTCGATTCAAAATAAGGTTGCGCAAAAGCAATAATAATACAAGTTAATAATAATAGTCTGCAGGCGAGTAGTAACCATTTCTTGATGGTAGCGCTTTTTCTACTTTGAATAGAAAGTGCTTTTAAGAAACGAACATTCGTAAAATATTCTTTTTTGAAACGACGCAATTGAAATAAATGAACCAAAATTGGAACTGTAAGTGCGAACAGAAAGTATAAAATTTCGGGATGTTTAAAGTGCATTCTGAATTTGGAATTTATTCTCTGGTTTCTATTTCAATACAACGCATTGAATTGCGTGAGCCAAAAATACAAATTTGTTTATAGTATTTAGATACGAATTTCACGAATTATCACAAATTCTACTGATTTTAAAATTTATTTGTACAAACTCTATTGTTGTATAAAATTGTCTAATTAAAAAAAATATATGTATAAGTTTGTGTAATCAGTTCGTCTGTTTGCTAAAGCTCGAATCGTGTCTAATTTTTTTAAAAGTGGTGCTCCGAAAGGAATTACTTTTTTTTCATTAACAATATAAAGTGTAATTTAGCTTTTAAATAAATTTATAAACATGAAAAATTCGATGCTGCTTTTTGTATTCATTTTTATTTTGACAAGTGTACAATCACAAAATAATAAATTCAATTTATTAATTGGTACTTATACTAATAAGTGTGATAGTAAAGGGATTTACGTTTATGATTTTGATTCGAATACAGGAAATTTCAACCTCAAAAACACAACCGAAAACGTAATAAATCCTAGTTTTTTGACTGTTTCAAAGGATAATAAGTATGTATATGCTGTAAATGAAAACGGGGATAAAAGCATGGTTAGTTCATTTGGGTATGTTCCTTCTACAGGTAAAATGGATTTCATAAACAAAGAAAGTGCTCAAGGAACTGATCCTTGCTACATTATAAATGACGAAAAGAACGTGATTATTGCTAATTATTCTAGTGGTAATGTTTCTGTTTTTGGAAAAAATAATGATGGAAGTATTACTCAGTCCAAGCAAGTGGTGCAAAATTATGGCAAAATAGTGAGTACTAAAAATAAGCAAGTTCCACATGCACACATGGTGTATTTTTCTCCAGATAAAAAATACGTTTTTGGGAATGATTTAGGGATAGATAAAGTCTTCACTTATTCTTATAATCCAAATTCATCTAATGAAATTTTGAAAAAAAAGGATAGTATTTCCGTAAAGGCGGGAAGTGGTCCACGGCATTTGACTTTTAGTAAAAATGGAAAATTTGTTTATTTACTGCAAGAAAATGACGGAAACATAACAGCTTTTAGTTATTCAAACGGAAGGTTGAAAAAAATACAAGAAACTTCAGTTGTTTCAAAAGGTTTTGCAGGAACGATAGGTGCTGCTGATATTCATATTTCACCTGTCGGTAAATTTTTATACGCAACTAATCGAGGTACGGCTAATGACATTTCGATTTTTAAAATTCTTAGAAATGGAAAATTAGAAAGTAAAGGAAAAACGAGTACCAAAGGAAATGGACCTCGAAGTTTTGCAATAGATCCAAGCGGGAACTATCTTCTGGTAGCACATCAATATACGAATGATGTTGTAATTTTTAAACGAAATAAAACCACGGGAAGTATAACAGATACTGGGAAAAAAATCACTTTGTGTGCTCCAGTTTGTTTGGTGTTTGGAAACAATTAGATTAGTAATCGGTGATCAGATATTTAGTGATTAGTGTATGCGCTGATCACTAAATATCTGATTACTTAATACTATTTATTTTTGTCTTTTCGTTTCTTATCTCTAGTTTTTAACATGTTTCTATTAACAGATCCATGAGTTTTTTTCTTGGTTACACCAGGACCACCAAGGTTTACTTTCTTATTCTTCTTGCTTTTTTCTTGAAATGCACCATCTCCATCAAGTTTCTGTTTTTTCATCATAAACTTAATCGGTTGTCTGTCTTTTTCAGGTTCGATTAATTTTGATGAAATTTCTACAGTTTCAGGGAATTCCTCGATTGACAATTCCATATTCATCAGCACTTCGATTTCTACTTTATATTCTTCTTCCCTAGGTGCAATCAAACTTATAGCTGTTCCTTTAGCATCGGCACGACCCGTTCTACCTATTCTGTGCATATACAACTCAGGAAGTTCAGGCATTTCAAAGTTGATGACGTGAGTAATATTGGAAATATCCAAACCTCTAGCCATAATATCGGTAGTAATCAAACCACGTAAATTGCCTTCTTGGAATGAAGCCATTGTGCTCAAACGATAGTTTTGTGATTTGTTCGAGTGAATAACTCCAAATTGATCATCAAATTCTTCCTCGATTCGTTCTTGAACTAAATCTGCAATCTTTTTATTATTTACAAAAACTAAAACGCGACTCATGTCCTCGTTGCTATGCAATAAGTGTTTTAAAAGATTTATTTTGGTATTGAAATTTGGAGCTTGATATGTAATTTGTTTGATGTTTTCCAACGGTGTTCCAGATGCAGAAAGCGTAACTTCTTCAGGATAATCAAAGAAATCATTCAAAATCGCATCAACTTCATCGGTCATTGTTGCTGAGAAAAGAATATTTTGACGTTTTTTAGGCATCATTGCCAAAATAGAAGTCAATTGCGTACGGAAACCTAAATTAAGCATTTCATCAAACTCATCAATCACTAGTTTTTGCATTTCTTCAAAACGAATCACATTATCCAGTGTTAAGTCCATGATTCTTCCTGGAGTACCTACAAGAATATCACAACCCGTATAAACGGTAGTTTTTTGAGTGTTGATATTAACACCACCAAAAATTCCAATTGTTCGAACAGACATGTACTTTGTCAATTTCTCAACTTCTTCCACAACTTGAACTACAAGCTCACGCGTAGGAACCAAAATTACTATTTTTGGAGTATGTCCTGGGGTAAATTTATATAGTTTTAATAGCGGTAATAGGTATGCAAATGTTTTACCAGTACCTGTTTGAGCGATTCCCATCATATCTCTTCCAGACATAATTACAGAAAAAGTTTTTTCCTGAATAGGAGTAGGAGTAGTAAATCCTAAATCGTCAATTGCTTTTTGTACGGATTTTGGAAGATTGAATTGCTCAAAAGTAGTCATTTGCTTAAATTTTTTGCAAAGATAGTCTTTTTGAAAGTAATGCTGAAAATCAAATTTATTCAATAAATTTCTATGCAGAATTTCATTTTTTGTATGCGAATTTTAAAAGAAAAATTTCTAGAGACTTTCTTATTAATAGTTTTATTTAGAATCTAAATTAAGTTTAATACCCTAACAATTAAAAGCGGATGAGTTTAGTTTTCAACTTGTATTTTTTTACCTAAGTCCCATGAACAATTTATTATAGAATTTAATTATTGTTGTTTAGTTGCTTTTTTGCTCTTAAAATCTCAAATCAAGAAACAATTATGATTTAATCTTATTTTCCTCAACAAGTTTGAAGATTACGCTTAAAACGGATATGGTTAAAAACAACGGCATTGTTTTCTTCTAATTACTTAAATAGATATACAGCATTAAAAACCCTCAAAAACTCCCAATCCAAACAGAGCAAAATCATATTTTACAGGGTCTAAACTATCCAATTTTCGGAGTTGTAAATCTAACTCTGCAAGTGCTTTTCCATCATTTTGTTTTCTAGTGAGTAGACCTAATTTCCGTGCGACATTTCCGGAATGAACATCTAACGGACATGACAATGCAGCTGGAGAAATATTTTTCCATATTCCTAAATCTACACCTTTATTGTCTTGTCGAATCATCCATCTCAAATACATGTTAATTCGCTTTGCAGCAGAATTATTAAGCGGATCTGAAATGTGTTTTTGAGTTCTATTTTGATGTGGAATTTCAAAAAACAACTTCTTAAATTCATGAATGCTTTTTTGCATAGAATCCTTTTCTTGACGTGTGCTAAAAACGGTTTCTAAACCACCATGATTTTGATAAATATGTTTTAAACTTTTAATAAAGCAAGAAAAATCAACTCCGTTAAAAGTTCGATGGACAAAAGTATCTAAAGCCTCTAAGTTGTTATCGCTATGAGACATAACAAAATCGTAAGGAGCATTCCCCATCAAATCCATCATTCGATGCGAATTCTTAATTATCATTTTGCGATTTCCCCAAGCAATAGTAGCACTCAGAAAACCTGCAATTTCTATGTCTTCTTTTTGTGAAAATAAATGAGGAATTTGCACGGGATCACTTTCGATGAAGTCGAGCGTGTTGTATTGAAGTACTTTTTCGTCGAGAAAATCTTTAAGTTCTAATTTATTCATGATTGGATGTTAGTTAATAATGATAAATGATTAGAATTAGATTAGAAAAAACGTCTAATTACTAATTTGTCCATCAACCATTACTAATTTCCTGTCGGCCATATTTGCTAACTCTTCATTGTGTGTAACAATTACAAAAGTCTGACCTAATTCATCTCTTAATTTAAAAAAAAGTTGGTGTAAATTTTCAGCAGAAGCGGTGTCTAAATTTCCTGAAGGCTCATCAGCAAATATGATTGCGGGTTTGTTTATTAATGCTCTTGCAACTGCGACACGTTGTTGTTCTCCACCTGATAATTCGTTAGGTTTATGGTTTATCCGATGCGAAAGCCCAAGATAATCTAATAATTTTTTAGCTTCAATCTCCGTTTCATGTTTTGGTTTGTGAGCAATAAATGCTGGAATGCAAACATTTTCCAAAGCAGTAAATTCAGGAAGTAATTGATGAAACTGGAAGATAAAACCTAAATTCAAGTTCCTGAATTTGGACAAGTTTTTATCATTCATGGTAAGAATATCTTCATTGTTGATGCGTAATTCTATTCCGTTTTCAAAAGTAGGCTTGTCTAAAGTGCCAAGGATTTGTAAAAGAGTTGTTTTTCCAGCGCCTGAAGCACCAACAATAGAGACAATTTCTCCTTTTTGAATATGCAAATCTACTCCTTTTAAGACATGTAGTTGATCGTAATATTTATGTAGATTTTTGGTATGTATCATTTTAAAACTATTTCCACAAAGAAACAAAGATTTTAATGATTATGAATTGGATGTACTTATATTTTCCTATAACAAATTATAAACTTTAGTTAATTGAAGGAAGTAGCTCCTTTTTATTGAATAAATTTGGGTTTAAACCACAAATAATGAAAAAAATAATCGGAATTTTTTTGGCACTATTCTCTTTTTCATTTTGTGCTAAGGATAAGAATATTAAAGTGCCAAAAAGTATAGAAATAAAAAAGATGGAAATAAAAGACGGATTGGAAGTAGCAACTTTTGCAGGAGGATGTTTTTGGTGTACAGAAGCAGTTTTTTTAGAATTGAATGGAGTAATAAGTGTAGCTTCAGGATATATTGGAGGTAAAACAATTAATCCTACATATAAAGAAATTAGTAATGGAGACACAGGTCATGCCGAAGCTATCAAAATTACTTTTGATCCTGCAAAAATACATTTTGGAGAACTATTAGAAATATTTTTTGCAACTCACGATTCTACGACTTTAAACCGTCAAGGAAATGATGTAGGTACACAATATCGCAGCGAGATTTTTTATCACAATGCAGCACAAAAACAATTGTCAGAGGATTATATCGCTTTAATGACTACCGAAAATACTTTCGGAAAACCAATTGTAACAAAAATTTCTGCAGCTACTACCTTTTATCAAGCAGAAGATTATCATCAAAACTATTACAATGAAAATAAAACACAAGGATACTGTAGTTATGTTATAACGCCTAAAATCGATAAACTGAAGAAAATGTACCAAGATAAGCTTAAAAAATAATTGGCATTAGATTTGTTAATATTCTGTAAAATTAAAAATAAATATGGGACAACAAATGCAGATCGTCACAGTAAATAATAGAGCGAGAGACCTGATTTTAGGGATTTTATTTGATGCCATTGGAATGTTGTCATTTACAGTTCCGTTTATTGGAGAATTCTCAGATGTAATTTGGGCACCTTTAGCGGGTTTTTTGATGACCTGGATGTATAAAGGAACGATAGGTAAAGTTGGCGGTGTAATTACTTTTCTTGAAGAAATATTACCTTTTACAGACTTTATTCCTACGTTTACTTTAACTTGGATTTACAATTATTTGATAAAAAAACAAAACGCCCAATAATTGAGGCGTTTTTTTATGTCTTAAAAAGAAATCCTAGCCCCATTCGTTTTAGCATCTTTTTTTCGAATGCCCAGAAAAATTTGAATTGACCAAAAATAAATCCAATTAATACCAAAAGCACTTGATAGATGGGGAAAATCAAAATTAATCGAAGAGGAGTGAACCAATGTCCTAAATCTTCATGTGTAATACCTAACCACAAACAAAAAGGCTTTGATAACCAAGCCGAAGCTGATCCTGTAATAGCAAAAACTATGAATATTATTGTAAGTTGAAAGTTGGTTTCAATTCCCCAACGTTTTTTTAGTTTGTTCATCTTTATTTATAATGATTACAAATATAAGAAGTTTATCTTAGGGGTACGTGACCAAAAAGTTTTTGTTTATAGGTATTTTGGAAATAAACCATGTAATTATAAATTAAATAATTTACTTCATATCCATAATCAACATTAGCGTCGTAATTAATGGTCATTTCATATAAATTAGAATTATAACGCGTGGGTTGTAAAACCCGACTATTCCATTCACTAACCCACATACGATTTTTATTTTCTAAATAACTTTGTGAATTATAGTTCCGAGGATATGCATTGGTAATAAGCCAAGAGCTAAAACCAGAATCAATTATTATAACTTCATATTCTAGTTTATCATTAGCAATTCTAATAGTATCGCTTTTGACCCTGGTAGACTTTTCTTTATCAATCACACTTAACTTGGAAGTAGTGCAACCAAGTATAACACAAAAGACAATGGCTATTATATAAATACTTTTTTTCATGACAGTAGATTTATAACAATAAAGTTAAGTATAATAAAGGACTGACTAGTAGTTTTTTCGAATAAAAAAAAGTCGCTTACTTTTTGTAAATGACTTTCTATAAACTAAGTTATTAATATTTTATTTTCCAAAAAGCTTTCCTAATAATCCTCCTACACCTTCACTGTTTTTTGTAACTGCATCTATAGCATCTGACATATCCACTTTTCCGTCTGCATTTTGATCTAGACCAAATTGTCCTCCATATTTTGAAATGGCATCCATAATTCCTGAATTTTGAGCATTGCCTCCAGAAATAGCATTTATTAAATCTAAAATCTCAAAACTAGAATCATTAGGATTTTTTGCTTTACCAATCAAAGAGCCTAAAATTTTAGGAATCATTGTACCTGCAACTTCATAAGACACCTCTTTACTTAAGCCGAATTTTGTACCAAGATTGTCTGTAAGTTGTTCAGTAATTTTTTGAACAGTTGTATTCGAACTATTCTGAGCATTATTTCCTTGAAATAAACCTGCAAGTTGTTCGGCATCACCTTCTGAAACTACTTTTTGTAGTCCAGAAAAAATAGAGTTACTCGTTTCGCTCATTACCGCTTCGTTTTGTTCATTCGGAATAGCGTCGTTTTTTACAACTACATCACTTCCATATTGTTGTACTAATTGCGTTAATTGTTCAAACATGAGTTTTAAGATTAGATTAGAAAACAAATCTAATAAAAAAAAGGATTTACTAAACTAGTTAATAAATCCTTTTCTATTATTTATCGCAAAAATTATTTCAACAAACTAATTATTTGAGAAGCTAATTCAGTACCAATTCTATCTTGTGCTTCTCCAGTTGCAGCACCAATATGAGGTGTCAATGAAATTTTATGATTCATCAAGATTGCCATTTCAGGATTAGGTTCGTTTTCAAAAACATCTAATCCAGCAAATAATACTTTTCCGCTATCTAATGCTTTTACTAACGCTACTTCATCAATAACACCACCACGAGCACAGTTTACAATTCCTACACCATCTTTCATAATTGCTAATGCCGCTTCATTTATAATGTAGCCATCTTGAGCAGGAACGTGTAACGTTATGAAATCAGCTTCTTTAAATAAAGATTCTAATGATTGAGAAACTACAGTTGTTGTAATGGATTGACCATCAAAAAATTCAACTTTAATATCAACTTGAGGGATAAAACTATCCGCAGCAATAACTTTCATTCCTAGACCTAGCGCCATTTTAGCAGTAGCTTGACCAATACGTCCAATTCCTACTATACCAAGTGTTTTTCCTCTTAATTCAATTCCATTTGCGTACGCTTTTTTCAAACCATCAAAATTCGTATCACCTTCTAAAGGCATATTTCTGTTTGAATCATGCAAGAAACGAACACCAGAAAATAAATGAGCGAATACTAATTCTGCTACTGATTCAGATGAAGAAGCTGGTGTGTTTATGACATGAATCCCTTTGCTTTTAGCGTAATCCACATCAATATTATCCATTCCTACACCACCGCGGCCTATAATTTTTAATCCTGGACAAGCGTCAATAATATCTTGACGAACTTTAGTAGCGCTTCGTACCAAAACTACGTCTACGTTGTTCTCATTTACAAAGTTAGCCACTTGTTCTTGTGCTACTTTTGTTGTAATTACTTCAAATCCACCTTTTTCTAAAGCTAGAATTCCACTTTTTGAAATTCCGTCATTGGCTAATACTTTCATTATTTATATCATTGTGAGGAATCAAGTGATTTCATCCTCTAAGTTATTTTTTATTTTAGGAGCTATTTCCCGCTATTCGCTACAATCTTTTTATTTTAAAGAAAAAATAAAAAGGATTTTCACTTCTATCGGGGCTAGAATTCTAGGAATATATTATATTTTTGATTCTAATTCTTTCATTACATCAACTAATACTTGTACGCTTTCAATCGGTAGCGCATTGTACATAGAAGCTCTATAACCGCCTACAGAACGGTGTCCTGGCAATCCAGAAATTCCTGCTGCTTTCCACATAGCATCAAATGTTGCAGCGTGAGCTTCATCATTCAACAAGAAAGTAGCATTCATATTAGAACGGTCTTCAACAACTGCAGCTCCTTTAAATAATGCATTTCTATCTATTTCAGCATAAAGCAAAGCTGCTTTAGCATTATTCATTTTTTCGATTGCAGCTATTCCTCCAAGGTTTTTTAACCATTGCAATGTTAATAAAGAAGCATAAACAGGAAAAACAGGGGGAGTATTAAACATACTTTCTGCTTTAATATGTTTAGCGTAATCCAACATACTTGGAATTGCTCTGCCGTTTTTACCAAGAATTTCATCCTTGATAATAACTAAAGTCGTTCCAGCAGGACCCATGTTTTTTTGAGCGCCAGCATAAATAATATCAAATTTAGAAAAGTCTAATTCTCTCGAAAATATATCTGAACTCATGTCGCAAACCAAAGGCACATCTACAGATGGGAATTCCTTCATTTGTGTTCCAAAAATCGTATTATTACTGGTGCAGTGCAAATAATCAACATCAGCAGGTACAGTATATCCTTTTGGAATATTGTTATAGTTTTGCTCTTTTGAAGAAGCAACAATAACAGTTTCTCCAAAAAATTTTGCTTCTTTTATGGCTGCCGAAGCCCATGTTCCAGTATCAAGGTAAGCAGCTTTTCCGTTTTCCTTCATTAAATTATAAGGAACCATTAGGAATTCTAAACTTGCTCCGCCAGCAAGAAACAAGGCGCTATATCCTTTTCCTTCAAGGCCCAACAGTTCAATTGCGAGTGCTCTAGCTTCATCCATAACCGCAACAAAATCTTTGCTTCTGTGCGAAATTTCTAATAAAGATAGTCCTGAATCGTTAAAATTTAATATTGCTTGTGCTGATTTTTCAAAAACTTCTTGCGGTAAAATACAAGGTCCTGCGCTGTAGTTGTGTTTTTTCATGGTGTAGTTTGTATCCAAAAAATTAAAACGCAAATTTCGGCAATAGGACTTAAAAAAGCGTTAATTATTTCGAAATAATTAAACATATTTAGACTATGTTGTTAACAAAAACGAAATAGTATCTATGTTATCTGCGTAATTCCATAATGCAGGTTTTTGAGTTTGTCCAAAAGGAATACTATTTTCTATCACATTATCACTAACGATACATTGTATTTGTTCACTTTCTGATTGTAATCGTTTTTGTAAAATGGTAGTGTTTTCATAGCTTTCATAGAAAATACTCGAAATGGGAGAAGCATGACTTTGATCTTCTTTTAAAGTTAAAAAACCGTTATCTAATAGTTTAAAATTGCTCATTAAAAAAACCGCTTTGTTGTAATCGTAATTATTAGCATATTTTTCATAATGAATAACGTCTTGATATTCGAAAATAGCTTCAAAAAATGCAACAAAGGAATAGTCTTTTGGAACAAAAAGTTTAGATACATTTCGGCATCCTAAGCCAAAATACCTAAAAATGTCTTCGCCCAAAGCGCTAAGTTGTTCCTTGGTTTCATTACCAGTCAAAACAGCAACGGAGTTTCTGCTTTTTCTGATTATTGAAGGTTTGTTTTTAAAATAGTACTCAAAATAACGTGCTGTATTATTACTTCCAGTAGCTATAACAGCATCAAAATTTTCTAGTTTTCCCGCTACAAAATTTATTTTAGAAGTAAACACAGGTTCTACTGATATAATGTACTTTGCTAAAAAAGGTAATAAATGCTGGTCATTTGATGATGTTTTGACCAATACAGTATTACCAGTAATCAAAACGGACAAGAAATCGTGAAATCCTACTAGCGGAATATTTCCTGCAAGTATTAAAGCAACGTTTTTAGATTTGTTTTTTTCTACATCATAAACCGCTAGCCATTGATCTAAGTTTTCTTTAGTAAGGGCTTCTGCCCAAGATTGTATTGCAAAATAAACTTGTTCTGGAGTGTACCACCCATTATGTGACTGCGATAGTTGAATTAAGTCAACAAAAGCATCAAAAAACGTTTCATTGTGCAAAACCGACGGATTTTTTAGAGTTTTATTCTCGGAAAATTGAGCCAAAAATTTTCCTAATTCAACAAAAACACTTTTTTTTGTTTCTAATGTCATAATGTTTGTGTATGAAATGTTTTGATTGTAATTTTGCACAAAATTAAGCTTTAAAAAGTCGAAAGTCAAAAGACTTAAAGTCAAAAGTAACCTAGAAAAGTTTTTTTTAGCTTGAATAACCAAATACTATAGTAAAATGGCAATAATAATAACTGACGAATGTATCAATTGTGGGGCCTGCGAACCAGAGTGCCCAAATACAGCAATATATGAAGGAGCAGATGATTGGAGATATAAAGACGGAACAAAACTTAAAGGTAAAATAATTTTGCCTGATGGGACTGAAGTTGACTCTGATGAAGCTCAAACACCTATTTCAGATGAAATATATTATATCGTTCCAGGGAAATGTACTGAATGTAAAGGATTTCATGATGAACCACAATGTGCGGCAGTTTGCCCAGTAGATTGTTGTATTCCTGATGACAATCATGTTGAATCAGAAGAAACACTATTAAATAGGCAAGCGTTTTTGCACAATGAATAAATTTATTTAATTATTACATACAAAAAATTCGGAGTTGATACTCCGAATTTTTTATTCTATTTATTTTTTATATTATTGTTTGACAATTACATAAGTAGTTGCAGTTACTTTATCTG
Source organism: uncultured Flavobacterium sp. (assembly GCA_965366105.1). Lineage (GTDB taxonomy): Bacteria > Bacteroidota > Bacteroidia > Flavobacteriales > Flavobacteriaceae > Flavobacterium. The sequence continues at coordinate 22,623 of CBDUEE010000014.1, forward strand.
TTTTTGCATCGTATGTTTCTAGAACAAGATTCCCATTGGAATCAAAATAACCAAATGAAGTAATGTCTTTTGCTTTATAAATATAATTGTTGTTTTGAGTTTTTCTTAAAATTGCTTTTTCTTTTCCATCAGGAAAAAGTAGAGTATATCCATTTTGATCAAGTGCTACTTGATATTTTTTTCCATTTAAATCGTAATAGGCAGATCTATCAATGTCAACAACTCTAGTAACACCATCTGCAGTAAGCATTGTAGTAGTTGTTACTTCAACTGGTGTTTCTTTAATTTCTTTATTTAATATATTAGAATCAGCATTTTTCAATTCAATATTTTGAACTTCTTTTACTTCCTCTGTTTTTATTAATTTTTTTTCAC
>CBDUEE010000015.1:0-22931 GCA_965366105.1 uncultured Flavobacterium sp.
CTAAATCTGCGGACATACTTGGATTTCCATCCGGATTCAGGGGTAAACTTCCCATGGTCATCATGATAATCATTCCTAAGACAAACCATATTAAGTTTATGGTTAGTAACGCTTTCATGTGCTGTTTCCAGTTCATTTCTTCCGCTGGATTGACACCGCTTATTTTGAAAAATAACTTTTCAAGTGGATTGAATATAAAATCCAGCCACGTTTTCTCCATTCCGTAAACTTTGGAAATATATTTTCCTAACGGAATAGCGAGCGCTAAAGTGAGCAAAAACATCGCTACAATTCCTAATATTTCTGTATTCATTTTTTAGTATTAAGGGTTTATTAATTCTTTTGGTCCTAAAATTTTTCAGGTTTTAATAGTACATAACAGATGTAAATAAAAACTGCAATTGCTATAATAAATAATGCGGTCATAATTTTTTTAGTTTTCTAGTAGTGTTCGTAAATATCCTTGTTTTGATTCTTTCGAAAGAAAATCCAAATGCTTCTTCAAACTGGCAGGATTTTCTTGAGCGCTTAATTCAGTAAAGAATTCATTCTCAATTGCATTTCGAGTGTATTGATTACCGCTTTCATAAAGCATGTTAATCACTTTGATGACTTCTCTTGCTGACTCCACTTCTGATTCATCGGTTGAATCCATTTTTTCAATACAAAACCTAGCGACACGTTTTAAAAGTGCATATTGATTAATTGTCTCATCATTTATGGATGAAAAATTGATCCAAGTTTTTGAATCGGGAATCCATTGCTGGATTGCATCACAGATTTTAGTTTTCATTTCTAAATGTTGTCAAAAAAATTAATAGAGAGGTAGAGCAACCAAAAACATAATAGACCGAGTGCAGAAAGGATAATTGTTAGCATAGTTAATTAATTTGTATTAATGAAATTTATAGTTTTTGTTTTAAAATGATGTGTATCAAACTCCTATAGAATTGATTTGTTTGTTATACTCCAGTTTTAAATTTTGAGGAAAAAGATCGGAAATAGTACAATGACGCAATTCCATAAAAGAAGAAACTGAAAAAACGTAGACATTTGAGATGACGCTTTTTGTTTCGTTACTTCTTGTGGTTTATAATCGTTCTGCATGCGCTAGGAATTTTTTTGCTCTAGCAATATTTCCAGCAATGATTGCTTTTTTTGTGATTTCAGCAAAGCGTTCCGCTTGTTTGTAGATCGTGGTGACTTGATTTTTCATAATAATGAATTTTTATGTTCTTTTCGCTTATGCCAAAATCTATTCCATAAAGATGTTTTGAAATTTAATACGTTGTTAATTAACGAATTATGAATTTGGTATGAAATTTACGCATAAAAAAAGCCTATCATAATGATAGGCTTTTATTAAAATGATAGGTTTTTTTATTGAATGTTGTATTCTTCTAATTTTCGATATAAAGTTGCAATTCCAATTTCGAGTAAACGAGCTGCTTCAGCTTTATTTCCTCTAGTATAATTCATTACTTTCTGGATATGCAGTTTTTCTATACTTTGCATAGAAAATGCGGATAAATTTTTAACATTGTTATCCGTTTGATGCTGCATTTCGTATGGAAGTAATTCTGGAGTCAAAATATCGTCGTTACATAAAATAACAGAACGTTCGATTACGTTTTTTAACTCTCTAACATTTCCAGGCCAATGATATCCTTCTAATATTTGTAAAAATTTGGCATCAATGATTAACTTTCCTCGATTAATTTTTTCTGAAAATTGACTGACGAAATTATTAGTCAATGGCTCGATATCCTTAATTCTTTCGCGTAAAGGAGGAATGGTAATTTCAAAAATATTAAGTCTAAAATACAAATCCTGGCGGAAACGATGTTCTTCACTTTCTATTTTTAAATTTCTATTGGTTGCTGCAATCAAACGGAAGTTTGATTTTTGTGGAGTAGAATCACCTACAGGAATATATTCATTCGTTTCTAGAACACGAAGTAATTTAGCTTGTAAATCGATTGGCATTTCACCTATTTCATCCAAAAATAAAGTTCCGCCGTTTGACTCTTCTATAAAACCTTTTTTATCTTTTATAGCGCCTGTAAAAGAGCCTTGCTTATGACCAAATAATTCACTTTCCAAAAGTTCTTTGCTAAAAGTGCTACAGTTTAAGGCGACAAATGATTTTCCTGCTCTATTACTGTTCTCGTGAATCGCTTGAGCAAAAACTTCCTTACCAGTTCCTGTTTCACCCGTTAAGAGTACCGTAGAATCAGTTTTTGCAACTTTTTTTGACAGTTCAATTACTTGTTCCAAACCTTTCGATTTTCCAATTATAGAGTCAAATGAATATTTGTCGGAAATACGTTTTTCGAGTTGTTTGATCTTCTTTTGTAACTGTACTTTTTCTAGTGCTTTGTATAAAAGTGGAATTATTTTATCATTATCATCCCCTTTTACGATATAATCGAAGGCACCATTTTTCATGGCTTGAACACCATCAGAAATTTTACCATAAGCAGTTAATAAAATTACTTCGGTTAGGGGAAAGTTTTTTTTTATTTTTTCGAGAAAATCAACTCCATTACCATCAGGAAGTTTTACATCGCACAAAACAACATCGATGTCAGTTTGTTCCAATTTCTTAAATCCGGATTTTAAATCTCCTGATTCAAAAACTAGAAATCCTTCAGATTTTACAATTCTGGCCAGAAGACCACGTAGTTTTACTTCGTCGTCGATAATTAGAATATTTCTCAATTCGATTAAAATTTAATTTTGGTAAAATTAGATATTATTTTTTCATGGCTTATTATTTACCAATTTATATTAAAAATCAGTTTTACACTTGATTTTTATAACGGAAGAACTAAATTGTTTTCGTTATTAAATTGGATAAAATGTTTGGTCTGGATGAAGTAGCCAAGGAACTTACGATTTCGAAAATGCATTTGGTATTGGTGCATCTACATCTATTTATTTCAATTCTATCTAACGGGTTGCATTATCGCAATTTTAATAATTGATGACTACTATTTTCCCCATTTAAAACTACAATATAAAGATTCCCAAAAGTGGAATCCTCGATATCTGCGTATATTTTTTTGTTGATAATTTGATTTATAAAATTAGGTATTGTATTGCTATGGCCAACAACTAAAACCTTTTTTCCTAAATTGTCTTTCTTGAATAACTCAAAATTGATAGTTTTTGGATTGTATTTTAGAATGCTAATCTTTTGGTTTGTTGCTGTTGGAGTTACCGTTTGCAGAGTTCTATTAAAATCTGTAGAGTAGATTGCATCAAACTTAATTTCGGAAAATAATTCATTCCAAAACTTTGCTCTTTCAAACCCTGTTTCAGATAAATTTGGATTTTTAGAATCATCTACTTTTTCACCATGACGAATAAAGTAATAAGTGGTTGTGCTATTTTGTGCAAAATTAGCTTGCAAAGTAAAAAAAAGAACGATTAATAAATATTTTTTCATTTAGATTAATTTAAAAAATTGTTGATTAACGATTTTATATATTTGCAAAATGGAAAATTCAAAAGACCCTCTTCACGGAATCACTTTACAACGTATATTAGAAGAATTAGTAGATTATTACGGATTTGATACGCTGGGTGAATTAATTAAAATTAAATGTTTTATTGATAATCCTACTACAAAATCGTCTCTGACTTTCCTGAGAAAGACAGAATGGGCTAGAAAAAAAGTAGAAAATTTGTATATTAAATCTTTGTCTAAAATGACAAAATAATATTGGTTTAATTCAGACGATAGGAAACCATAACCCCACCTCTGTATGGTATAAATTCGCCACTTTTATTCCAATGTTGTGCACTTTCATAACGTTCGTTTGTACCTATATAATATCCATGATAAAATCCTTGATGATTTCCAGCTCCTAAAAAGCAATCCAACATAAATCGATCATTTATTTTTTTCTCGTACCCAATAGTTATACCCATAACGTAACCCAATCCTTTCTCATACATGTTGGTATTTAGGTAATTCCATTTTTGAAAATTAAATAATGTCATACCCACGTTTGCTCCAGCATAAAACCCATTAAATTTTTCTTGAAAATGATAACGATATTCTGGTATTAATGTGTAAAACTCTAATGGTTTACCATCTACTGATTTCCAAGGAGATGCCAAAATATCAAATTGAAAAGTAGATTTTTTACCAATACTGGTTTCAATACCTATATTTGGAACAGCTAATAAAGTAGTTAGAGCATTAACTTTTATATAAGTTTGACTTTGAGATAGATAAGATAATAAAAGAAAACTAACAATAAATAATTTTTTCATAGAAAGTAATTTGTACGCCTTCACCAATTAAACACTGGAAAATTAGCAGTTGCAAATGTAAAGAATAATGCTATTTTTTTGAGCGTAAATTAAAATTTCTTTATTTTTTGTTTATAATAGAATAAATAACACTGTCCAAAAAGCGTCCTTCATAAAATTCATTTTCTTTTAAATGTGCTTCTTTAATAAAGCCATTTTTTTCTAAAACCTTGGCAGAAGCCAAATTTTCAGGATCAATAATCGCTTCGATAGAATGCAATTTTATAATATCAAATCCATATTTCACCACTTCTCGAACTGCTTCTGTAACAATACCTTTTCCGTTGAATTCAGGTAGTATCATATAACCAATTTCAGCACGATAATGTTCCGGCTTTATTCTATAATGACCAATAATTCCAATTAGTTTAGGATTGTCATTTAATGTAATTGCCCAATTAATTCCTTCATTAGTTTCTATTTTATTCTCAATCATTGCAATATGATCCAATGCGTCTTGATCGGTTTTTACTAAAGGTCTTGGGATATATTTCATTGTTTCGGGATTAGATCGCAACGCAAAAACTTCTTTAATATCATTCTTATCTACTCTTCGCAAGAGTAAACGTTCTGTTTCTAAATTATGAAATGGACTGAAATTTATAGCTAACATAAGTTCTTTTTTTTACTGGAATATTTCAATACTAAATTTTGAATGGAACGCTTCCCCTGCATTTAAAACCTGAATTCCTTCTTTTTTAAACAGATTTCCTGAATTTTCAGTAGTGTCTGAATAGCCAAACCAAGGTTCTATACATATAAAAGGAGCATTCGTTTTTGTCCAAATCCCTAAACTAGGAAAATCTTGAAAATTTACTTTCAATAGCGGTTTTTTGTTTTCTAAAATAGTCAGTGAATTGGATTGTAGTGTTTTGAAAATTAAAGCATCATTTTCAAATAATTCGTAGTTCAATGAAACTTGTTTATTATGCATTGTCAATGGTTTAGTTTCATTTGAAATTAAATTATTTTCTAAAATATTATAGTTTAAATTCTCTTCTTTTTCAAATTCAATAGAATAGTTTTCAAACTGATTTGGTAAAGCAAAAGCAGGATGTGCACCAATAGAAAATGGCATTTTTAATTTGTTACAGTTGATTACTTTATATTCGATTTTTAAACTTTTATTATTTAAAGTATAGATGATTTGTAACTCAAATTCAAATGGATAAACTTTTAATGTTTCTGCATTAGAATGTAATGAAAAAACAGCACTACTCTCCTTTTTTTCTAGTAATTCAAACTCCATATCTCTTGCAAAACCATGTCGCGATAAATGAAATTCAGCTCCGTTAAATTGATATAAATCATTTTTTAACGTACCCACAATCGGAAATAAAATAGGTGAGTGCTTAGCCCAAAAATTAGGGTTGCCATCCCAGATGTATTCTTTATCGTTTGTATCTTTTAAAGAATATAATTCAGCACCAAAATTTTTAATATGCGCTGTAAGATTTGAATTCGTGATTGTTGTTGTCAAAATAGTAATTAATGATTTTCAAGTTATTAAGAATATGTAAATATATTTTAATTTTTTTTTTAAATCAGTACTATTCATTACAGATTTTTTCATAAAACTTTGCTAATTTTCAATCAATGATTTGAATATAATTTAGGATTAAGAATATTTTTCATTAATTTGCTATATAAATAGTAAAAAAAATGAAAAACATTCGCTTCGGAGTCATTCTACAGCTGACTTTATTATTAGGATTTACATCAATTTGGGCACAACAAACGCCTACAAACCCATTAAGTAATCCTATTTCTAATTATGATTATCATGATGCTTTTGCACCGTTTTTTTATTCGAAAAATGGAACAAGCACCCGGTCTGCAAGTGGACAGCCAGGAGCTGAATATTGGCAAAACAGAGCCGATTATCAGTTGACGGCAAAATTGAATGAAGCTAATAATGAAATCGTTGGTTCTGGAATTATTACCTACACTAATAATAGTCCAGATAAAATGAATTTTGTATGGATGCATTTAGACCAAAATTTATTCAAAGCAGATTCTCGTGGAAACGCAGTTGTTCCTGTTACAGGTAGCCGAAATGGTGCACAAGGACAAACTTTCGACGGAGGTCATAAAATAAAATCGGTAAAGGTGATTTCTACCAGCAAAGGTAAATCTACTGAAACCGAAGCAAAATATCTTATTACAGATACCAGAATGCAAGTTTTTTTGCCTCAAGTATTAAATTCAAAAGGTGGTTCTGTTAAAATAAAAATTGATTTTTCGTTTATATCTCCTTTAGAAGGTTCGGATAGAATGGGAGTTCTGGAAACTAAAAACGGTAAAATATTTACTATTGCACAGTGGTATCCAAGAATGTGTGTGTATGATGATGTAAGAGGATGGAACACAAATCCATATTTAGGAGCATCAGAGTTTTATTTAGAATACGGTGATTTTGATGTGAGTATTACTGCTCCATCTAATCATATTGTAGTTAGTTCTGGCGAATTACTTAATCCTGCGGCAGTTTATTCTACCGAAGAGTTGAAGCGTTTGGCACAAGCAAAACAAAGCGATAAAACAGTTTTTATTCGCACTGCTGATGAAGTGGCAAGCTTATCAAAAAATGGTGCTACGACTACAAAAACTTGGAATTATAGAATAAAAAATTCTCGTGATATATCTTGGGCATCTTCTGCAGCATTTATTTTAGATGGTGCAAAAATTAATTTGCCAAGCGGTAAAAAATCATTAGCCCTTTCTGCTTATCCGGTAGAAAGCGCTGGTAATGATGCTTGGGGACGTTCTACAGAATATACGAAAGGATCCATAGAAAATTACTCTAAAAGATGGATGGAATATCCATATCCAGTAGCTACAAATGTTGCCGGAAATGAAGGTGGAATGGAATATCCTGGAATTGTATTTTGTAGTTGGGAATCAAAAGGAGCTGACTTATGGGGCGTTACCGATCATGAATTTGGTCATATTTGGTTTCCTATGATTGTTGGTTCGAATGAAAGAGTATTTGGTTGGATGGATGAAGGTTTTAATACTTTCATAAATTCAGTAAGTTCTGCTGATTTTAATAACGGTGAATATAAAGAGCCAAAGGCAGATATGCATCAAAGAGCGGAATATTATACAAGTCCAAAACTTGAAACTATAATGAGTTCGCCTGATAATATGAAGGAAGCTAATATTGGTGTTTTGGCTTATTCTAAACCAAGTTCAGGATTAATACTTTTACGCGAACAAATATTAGGAGAAGAGCGATTTGATCTTGCTTTACGTACTTATATCGAACGTTGGGCTTACAAACATCCTACTCCAGATGATTTTTTTAGAACAGTAGAGAATGTTGCAGGAGAAGATTTAAGTTGGTTTTGGAGAGGTTGGTTTCAATACAACTGGCGTTTAGATCAAGGAATAAATAATGTGAAATATGTGAAAAATGATCCAAAAAAAGGGATCATAATTTCGATTGAGAACTATGAGAAAATGGCAATGCCGGTAGTTTTAGATGTAAAAACCAAAAGTGGAAAAGTAACTCGTGTTAAGTTGCCAGTAGAAGTTTGGCAAAAAAATAAAGCGTGGTCTTTCAAACACGATTCAACTGAAGAAATTGAAAGTATAACAATTGACCCAGATCACGTTCTACCAGATAGTAATACTGCTAATAATATTTGGACAGCTGATAAAGGTTTAATTGAAAAAGATATAATTCTTGATGGTTATTTAGGAGTTTATTCTACTAAAACTGCTCCTTTGAAAATTACTTTTTCAGAAAAAAGAGGATCATTAAATGTATTAATAACTAATTACCCTAATTTTTCAGTACAACCTATTGGAAATAATACTTTCGAATCTAAACAAGCAGGACTTAAATTTGAATTTAATGATAGTTTGAACGGATTTAATATGTTGACTTCTGAAGGGCAAAAAATACCATTTACTAAAGATAAATAGTATTTTGGATTCAAATAAAAAAGACTTGTAGGAATTAATTCTACAAGTCTTTTTTTGTTTTATCTTTTCTTTTATCTAAATCTATGCTGGAATTTGTTGACTCAAACAATGTAATGTTCCAAAACCCCAAATAAAATCAGTACAACTAATTCCTATAATTTCTCTATCCGGAAAACATTCTGAAAGTATGTTTAAAGCTACTCGGTCATTCGAATCATTGAAAGTAGGAACCAAAACTGAATTGTTCAAAATTAAGAAATTGGCATAACTAGCTGGTAACCTTAATCCTTCGAAATCCAAACGTTTTGGCATCGGTAAGACCACAATAACAGGCGATTTACCGTTTTCTAATTTGGCGTTTTGTAACCTCTTTAAATTATCTTGCAATGGTTTGTAGTTATGATCTTGAGGATCAGTTTCTACAATTGTTACAATCGTATCTTCGTTTACAAAACGACATAAATCATCAATATGTCCGTGTGTATCATCGCCTTCAATTCCGTCTCCTAACCAAATAACATTTGTGATACCTAGATATTCTTTGAAAACCGCTTCGTAATCTTCTTTAGTAAAATTTGGATTTCTAACTTGTATATCAGGATGCATTAAGCATTCCTCTGAAGTCAACAAAGTACCTCTACCATTGGTATCAATAGCGCCTCCTTCTACAATTACTGGCTTTCCTTTGTACATTACTTGTGTAACTGGAATGTTCAAAAAGTCAGAAACTCTAGCAGGGACATGTTTATCTAATTGAATATTTTTATACTTTGCCCAACCATTAAAATTAAAGTTTAGTGCTTCTCTTTCATTTCCATTTTTAACAATAATAGGACCAGAATCACGCATCCAACTTCTATTGGTTTTCTGAATGATATAGGAAACATTATTCAATGCAACATGAGCTGTTTCTAACATTGCACTGACTTTATCTTTTTGATTCTCATCAGCAACTACTAAAAAAACAGACTCAAAAGTGGCCACTTTTTTAATAAATTCTATAAAAGCCCATTTTACGGCTTCATATTTTCCCGGCCAGTCATTTCCATTGTGCGGAAAACAAAGTAAAATTCCTTGTTGCTTTTCCCATTCTGCAGGGAATCTTCTGTTAGTTGTACTCATAATTAGTCAATTGCTCTTTTTGTAATATCACCAAAAGCATCAATTCTTCGGTCTCTAAAAAATGGCCAGTTCTGACGTACATTTTCTTGTAAATCCAGATCTACTTCAGCGATAAGGATTTCTTCTTTATCATGTGAGGCTTGCGCCAAAATTTCGCCTTGTGGCCCAGCAATAAATGAAGCTCCCCAAAACTGAATTCCCTCTGTGTCTGGTAAATATTGCTCTAAACCGATTCTGTTTGCAGCAGCAACATAAACTCCATTTGCAACGGCATGTCCTTTCATTACATTCATCCAAGCGCCATATTGGTTTTCGCCATATTCCTGTTTTTCTTTTGGATGCCAACCAATTGCTGTTGGGTAAAATAAAACTTCTGAACCTCCTAATGCTGTCAAACGAGCAGCTTCAGGATACCATTGATCCCAACAAATTAAGGTTCCAATTTTTCCTTTTTGTGTTGGGATTGTTTTAAAACCTAAATCGCCAGGTGTAAAATAGAATTTTTCGTAAAAGTGAGGATCGTCTGGAATGTGCATTTTACGGTATAATCCTGCTTCAGAACCATCCGTATCAATAATGTAAGCACTATTATGATAGATTCCTGCCATTCTTTTTTCGAAGAAAGGAACAATAATTACCACACCTAATTCTTTTGCTAAAGCACTAAATGCAATAAAAGAGGTGCTGTATAATGGTTCTGCTAATGCAAAATTATCTACATCCTCACTTTGACAGAAATAATGACTGCTATATAATTCGGGTAATGAAATTACTTCAGCACCAAGTTTGGCCGCATCACGAACCCAACTTAAACATTTTTTTAAATTGTTTTCTGCAATATCGTTAAGGTTCAGTTGAATAACCGCTATTTTGTATTTCTTGTTTGGCATGACTAAAAATTTAATTGCAAAAATAGTGAATTTTATAGGGATTAGAAAATAGTGGGTATGGTAAAAAAATATTTAGATTTTTAAGTATGTCATATTAGATTTTTAGAATCCATAATGTAATAATGAGAATTTTATATTTTAAACATAAAACATTTATCAATTCTTTGAAGATTTTGAGTTGTAGCAAAAATTAATATAAAATTGGCATTAACAAAGTAAGGAGCCTTTAAATTTGTAAATTAGAATATGCTGATAAAATAGTATTGTTTTGACAAATAATATAATCTATAATTAATTAAATTTTTAGAATTATGACCGAAGATTTCATGATCATTGATAAGGAAGACATAGGACTTCTTAAGTTTCCTAAAACAGATGTTCTTGAGGATATCACAGAAATAAAAACTAGATTAAGCGATGTAAATAGGGCATTATCTCTAGGTAACTTAGAACATTCAAAAATTAAAATCTTCTTTGAAGATACTGAATCTAAAAAAGTAGTAGATACAACAGTTTGGGCAGTTACAGATAAAAATGTAATCTTGAAACAAGGTGTGATGATTCCAATTCATAGAATATTTAAGTTGTTTTAGTATATATTTTGAGATCAAAAACTAGTTTATGAAAATTAGAATTTTTCAAATTATATAATAATTTAAGATATTAAAAAACCACCAGTCTTTCGGCTGGTGGTTTTGATCAACTTTGCCAAAGTTCAAGACTTTGGCAAAGTTTTTTGTTTTAAAATCCTTAGTTAATTCATTAACTCCGTTTGATTTCTAAATATTAATTTGCCATCAAACGCATCAATTAACACAATACTATCTGTTGTTATTTTACCAGATAGAATTTCTTTTGAAAGTTCATTAAGAACATCTCTTTGAATGACTCTTTTCACAGGACGTGCACCAAATTGAGGATCATATCCTTTCTCCGTTAAATAGGCAATTGCTTCGGGAGTAGCATCCATAGTTATACCTTGAAGTGCTAACATTTTAGTAACACTTTTCAATTGTAAACCAACAATTTTAGCAATATTTTCGGTTGTAAGCGGCGTAAACATTACAATTTCGTCAATACGATTGATAAATTCTGGTCGTACTGTTTGCTTTAATAATGCTAACACTTCTACTTTTGCAGCTTCAGTTGCGGCTTCTACACTTCCTTTTAGATTGTCAAATTTTTCTTGAATGATTTGGCTTCCCATATTAGAAGTCATGATGATAATCGTATTTTTAAAATCGGCCAAACGTCCTTTATTATCTGTTAAACGACCTTCGTCTAATACTTGCAACAGGATATTAAACGTATCAGGATGCGCTTTTTCTATTTCATCTAATAGAATTACAGAATATGGTTTTCTTCGAACAGCTTCGGTTAATTGTCCACCTTCATCATAACCCACATATCCCGGAGGCGCACCAACTAAGCGACTTACGCTATGGCGTTCCTGATATTCACTCATATCAATTCGAGTCATTGCATTTTCATCATCGAATAAATATTCGGCCAATGCTTTTGCTAGTTCGGTTTTTCCAACTCCTGTTGTTCCAAGAAATAGGAACGTTCCAACAGGCTTTTTCATATCCTGTAAACCCGCACGACTTCTTCTTACCGCATCACTAACTGCTTCAATAGCTTCTTCCTGTCCTACAACTCTTTGATGCAATTCATCTTCTAATTTTAGCAATTTTTCACGTTCTCCTTGAAGCATTTTCATTACTGGAATTCCGGTCCATTTTGCAACGACTTCAGCGATATCTTCACGTGTAACCTCTTCTTTTATCAAAGATGTTCCCGATTGGTTTTCTTGTAATTCCTTTACTAATACGTCTAATCGCTCTTGCGCTTCTTTGATTTTACCGTAACGAATTTCAGCTACTTTCCCATAATCACCATCACGCTCCGCACGCTCCGCTTCGTATTTGAAATCTTCAATTTCCGTTTTTACAGCTTGAATATTATCGACTACATCTTTTTCTGATTTCCATTTGGCATAAATTTCGTTTCGATCTTCTTTGAGATTTGCCAAATCCATTCCTAAAATCTTAAGTTTACTTTCGTCTTTTTCACGTTTAATCGCTTCAATTTCGATTTCTAACTGCATTACTTTTCGATCCAAAACATCTAGTTCTTCAGGTTTAGAGTTGATTTCCATACGTAATTTGGAAGCCGCCTCATCCATTAAATCAATCGCTTTATCTGGAAGAAAACGATTGGTAATGTAACGTTGAGATAATTCGACAGCAGCAATAATAGCATCATCTTTTATTTGCACTTTGTGATGCGTTTCGTATTTTTCTTTTATACCACGCAAAATGGAAATAGCACTTTCGGTATCTGGTTCTTCCACTATTATTTTCTGGAAACGTCTTTCTAACGCTTTATCTTTTTCGAAATATTTTTGATATTCATCTAATGTTGTTGCACCTATTGCGCGAAGTTCTCCACGAGCCAAAGCTGGTTTTAGAATATTAGCTGCATCCATTGCACCTTCGCCACCGCCAGCACCTACAAGCGTATGAATTTCGTCAATAAATAATACAATATCTCCTTCTGAAGAAGTTACTTCTTTCACTACTGCTTTCAATCGTTCTTCAAATTCTCCTTTGAATTTTGCACCTGCAATTAGCGCTCCCATATCTAATGAATAAACGATTTTGTCTTTCAAATTATCAGGAACATCGCCATCAACAATTCTATGCGCTAAACCTTCTGCAATGGCAGTTTTACCAACTCCAGGTTCTCCCACTAACATTGGATTATTTTTAGTTCTACGTGTTAAAATTTGTAAAACACGACGAATTTCTTCATCACGACCAATTACGGGATCGAGTTTGCCATTTCGAGCTAATTCATTTAAATTTTTAGCATATTTATTTAGAGAATTATAGGTTTCTTCGGCTGAAGCAGAAGTTACTCTTTCACCTTTACGCAATTCGTCAATTGCCGCTTTTAGTCCTTTTCCTGTTACTCCTTGATCTTTTAAAATTTGTGCTGCTTTAGTTTTTGAATCAAAAATGGCTAATATTAAATGCTCAATTGAAACGAATTCGTCATTCATCTTTTTAGCAATAATTTCGGCTTCATTTAGCGTCGTATTTGCTGTTCTAGAGAGCATTATTTCGCCACCAGAAACTTTAGGAAAGCTCTGAATCGTGCTATCCAATATTTGAATAAATAAAGGCACATTTACATTGAGTTTCTTCAATATAAAAGGAGCTACATTTTCATCAACTTCAAAAATTGCTTTAAAAATATGTTCATTTTCTATTTGTTGCTGTCCGTGGCTTTGTGCCAATTGTTGAGAAAGCTGAATAGCTTCTTGAGATTTAATGGTAAATTTATTTATATTCATGATTATATACAGTTTTGTTGTTATTTTACTAACTTTGAAAATTAGTATCCAATTTATATTCCATTACAAACTTACAGACAAATTGACAGAATTTTCATGATTTTTATCATGTTTAAATGTCAAAATGGCTAAAAATAAGACAATTATGAGTTTTTTTAAAAATATTTTTAATAGTTCAGAAGAAAAAGATTCAAAAGAAAATAAAATCAATTGGATTGAACTTACGGATTTAGGTCAGTTAAATGAAATTAGTACATTATCGAATGAAAAACCAGTTGCTATTTTTAAACACAGTACACGATGTAGTGTAAGTAGAATGGCACTTAAACAATTTGAAAATGAGTTTCATAGCTCAGATAAAGTTACGCTTTATTTTTTAGATTTAATTGCGCACCGAGATATTTCTAATGAAATTTCGAATCGTTTTGGAGTAACGCATCAATCACCGCAATTGATTTTAGTTAAAGATGGAAAAGCTATTTATGATGTTTCGCATAGTGCTATTGATGCTGAAGAATTAGTTAAAAAAGTATAGTCAATAAAAATAAAAAAACCACGAATTACTAGTGTAGTAGTAAATTCGTGGTTTTTTTATTTTTAATATCCGCCACTAGAACCACCACCGCTAAAACCACCTCCTCCAAATTCCATAGGAGAATCGATTGAAGTTTCAGGTTTTAATCCAAATTGAGAAGTTAGAATTAAAGCTTCCGTATGAAGGAAATCGCTTGAGTTCATAAAGCGATCTGGCAGAAACGTTATTCCTTGTTTTTTATCTTTTAATCTTTTAATACTAAAATAGGCAATCACAAAAAGAAGCATGCCTGCTAAGATTAAATATAGTTCTGCAGGAACTTCTAAAAAGTAAAAGTCTATAGTATACAACGAAAATACAAAAGTCAAGAATCCGATCCATAATAAGCCTCGATCAAATAGTTTTAGTCCGTAAAACATATAACTGATAGGAACTATAAAGGTGAAAGCATAAAAAAACCACGCAAATGAAATATCCGAATTTGGAGCAATTTCACTACCTAATAATTCTACCGAAAGTTCCCTAACTACTAAATAATTTCCTGAAAAATAAAATAACAGTACAGCAAAATAGGTCACGAAGAGATTTCCATTATGATAAAAGGGGAATTTTACTTTTTCTGTATTTTTTTTACAAATAAAATAGATAGCAACAGCATAAACCATTAAGACAAATGGTAGAATAGATTTTCCGAGGATTCCCATTTCGAACATACCAAAAGAAATAGTAGCTGTACTTGCTACACAAAAAATTAAAATCGAAACCCTATTAATATATCTAAGATAGGTAATTAATGAAATAAGTGTTGCTACAACTGCAATTGGGAGTTCATATCCATTGGTAATAACTCCTATTGCACCAGCTAAAAGTAATTGCGCACCTATTAAAAAGCTATCATCTAAGCCCTGTTCTAAATAGTTTTGTTGGCCAAAAAACTCCGCTCCAATAAAACCTATAGCCGCAAATATAAAAAGAAATACTTCAAAACTGTCATCTATAAAGGTGAACCCTAAAAGAGAAATAAATCCACATATAGAGGAATATAAAAATATTCCTAGAATGGCAAATCCTATTCGGAGTAAAATATTTTTTTGTTTTTTTGGGGTTGGGAGTTGTTTTTTAATTTCGTTGTACTGTTGTTCCGTTATAAATTTTGCTTTATATAAGGAATGTGCTTCATCGATTAAAATCTGATTTTCTAATTTGGATATTTCTTGTACTATCATTTTTTAATTTCAGAATTAAATTTTTTAATTAACATTATAAAAAGAAAAATTACACCAATAAAATAAAACGGACTGAGTACTAAAAGGGATTCAAAAAGATCACTCAAATTTAAGCGGTCAACAATTTTAAATAAGGTTATATTTAGACCTATAAAACCATAAAGAACAGTAAAAAGAAATAATGAAACAGACTTTATTTGGTAACTAGAGCGATAAAAATAATAAGTTGATAATGCTAAAAGGATAGAAAATATAAAAAAGTAAGTACTATCAATAATATTGTTTAAACACGCAATTCCAATTAAATGGAGTGCAAAAGTCAGGAATATTAATGAAAAATGTTTTTTTAGATTGATTTTTGAGCTGTAATAATTCCAAGTAATAAGTAAAATTCCTAATCCTATAGCCGCATAACTCAATGAATCTGTATTGTAAACCTCATTTTGCAAAAGCGTTTGTGGTGTAACGGTCAATCCTATATATGCTGCTAATCCTGTGATCGCTAATGAAAGCACATTCTTATTATCAAAGTAATATCCAGAAAACAAACCTATTATGGTGGGAATGATAGTAGCTAGTCCGTAATGCGTTCCAAAAGTATTATATTGAATTTGTAAATAAGCGATTAATATACAAGTGAGTAAATTAGCAGTTAGGACAATATATTCCATTACTGGACTTTCAAAATAAGTTTGGATTTTTTGAAAAGTAGGTGCTTTTTTAAAACTAAAATAATAACCCATTACAGTTACCATTGTAATTAGGGAAATAATAATCGAATGACCTATCGTATCAATATTTTGATAAATTAAAACACCAATTCCAGAGGTGAATAATAAAACAGATACGTACAGAAATATTTTTAACTCAGCGTTTAAAGAAAATATTTTTAAACTTCGATAATCTGAAATTTGCTGGTACTGCTCTTCTGTAATGAACTGTCTATCAAAAAGAGTTTGAGTAGCCTTTTGATTCATTTTTTTCATTTTTTGCTAGATTAGATATCCAAATGTAAGGAATTTATAGGTAAAAAAAACGCATCAAGTGTCTTGATGCGTAAAATTGTGAAATGAAACTGATTTTTTAATAAGCACTTTTCATTTTTTCTTTTATTTCATTTAAACACAAATTATTGATGCTTCCTTCGTGCGTATGTTTGGTTTCTTTTGGGGATTGAAATGTTCCGTTTTCAAGCTGTTCAGCAACGGCTTTATAAGCATCTCTAAAAGGCATGCCAGCAACAACCATTTCGTTTAAGGAATCAACTGTAAACAAATAATCATATTTTTTGTCTTCTAGAATATGCTCTTTTACTTTGATATCTTTTATAGAAAATATAGCAATATCTAAACAGGCTTTTAGGTTTTGAATAGCTGGAAATAATCCTTCTTTCAGTAGTTGTAAATCTCTGTGATAACCGCTAGGTAAGTTGTTTGTAATTAAGGTGATTTCGTAAGGTAAGGCTTGAATTTTATTGCACTTACCACGTATCAATTCAAAAACATCTGGATTTTTCTTGTGCGGCATTATACTGGAACCTGTTGTAAGGTGTGCTGGTAAACTAATAAAATCAAAATTTTGACTCATATATAAACACACATCCATCGAGAATTTGGCCAAAGTTGCTGCAACACTACTCATTGCAAAGGCGACTGTCTTCTCTGATTTTCCACGGCTCATTTGGGCTGCAACCGAATTGTATTTTAAAGTTTTAAAACCTAATTCTTGAGTTGTAAATGTTCTGTTGATAGGGAAGGAGCTTCCGTAACCTGCAGCGGAACCTAGTGGATTTTGGTCAACTATTTGCAATGCTGCATTCAACATTGTTATATCATCAATCAAAGTTTCAGCATAAGCAGAAAACCACATTCCAAAAGATGACGGCATTGCAATTTGCAAATGCGTATATCCTGGTAGTAAAACATTTTGATGTTTCTCTGCTGATTGCATCAGTAAATCAAAAAGTGTTTTTACTTGGCTTTTAAAGTCTTTTACAACGTCTTTTAAGTACAAATTTACGTCAACTAAAACTTGATCGTTACGAGAACGTGCGGTGTGGATTTTTTTTCCAGCATCACCTAGTTTTACCGTTAGTAAATATTCAATTTTAGAATGTACGTCTTCAAAATTATCTTCAATTTGAAAATTACCATTTTCAGCATCAATTATTATATCTTCTAAAGCTAAAACTAAAGAAAGTGTTTCAGATTCTGTCAAAAGACCAATTTTCCCCAACATTCTGGCATGTGCGATAGAACCTAAAGCATCATATTTAGCTAGAACTAAATCAAGTTCTCTGTCGTTTCCAACAGTAAAATGTTCTATTTGCTTATCAGTTGGTATTCCTTTTTCCCAAAGTTTCATAATACTATTTTTTACTTGTTCAAACTCCTCGAAAATGTAGAATCAATTTGAACAACTTGTTAAATCCATTTATTTTTAATTATAAAAAAATGATTTTCTTTTTTTATAATTTTAACGATTGTAATAATCAAAATCCTCTCACTTACCGAAAGCCCTAGCCCTGATAGTAGTGTAAATCCTTTTTATGACTCGCCTTAGCGAGGCAAAAAAGATTGTAGCGGATAGCAGGATTAGCTCCTAAAGAAATCCGTCAATATTTTAATATACAACGCAATTCCTTCTTCTATTTCGCTTATATAAATAAATTCGTCTGCTGAGTGTGATCGCAGTGTTTCTCCAGGCCCTAATTTCAGTGATTGACAACTTAAAACGGATTGATCTGAAAGGGTAGGAGATCCATAAGTTGTTCTTCCTAAAGCGATTCCTGCTTGAACTAATCTATGATTTACTGGAATTGAAGAAGCGTTTAAATGCATCGAGCGTGGATTTACTTCAGCTGGGATATGTTTTCTTACGGTTTCTAAAACTTCGGTATTATTATAGCAATCATTTACTCTAATGTCAATAACTAGATCGCATTGTGATGGCACCACATTGTGTTGTTTTCCAGCATTGATTTGAGTTACCGTCATTTTTACGGGACCCAACTGTTCTGATATTTTTTCGAATTTATAACTGTTAAACCATTCGATAACAGGTATTGCATTGTAAATTGGATTGTCAGGATTGTCATGTGCAGCGTGGCTTGCAGTTCCTTTTACGATAACATCGAGCACGAGCAATCCTTTTTCGGCAACGGCCAATTGCATTAATGTTGGTTCCCCTACAATGGCACATTCCAGTTCTGGTAAATGTTTTAGAACGCTGTTCAATCCATTTTTACCGCTACTTTCTTCTTCTGCGGATGCTACTATTACAATATTATAAGGTAGATTTTCATTAGCGTAAAAATGAACAAAAGTGGCTAGCAAAGAAACTAAACAACCGCCAGCATCATTACTTCCTAAACCAAATAATTTACCGTCTTTTTCGATGGCTTCAAAAGGATCGTTGGTGTAGCCTTGGTTTGGTTTTACAGTATCGTGGTGCGAATTTAGTAAAAGTGTGGGTTTATGTTTGTCAAAATATTTATTGAAAGCCCAAACATTATTATTTTCTCTTTCGAAAGTGATTTCGTTTTGTGTAAACCAATTTTCGATTAAAAGTGCTGTTTTATCTTCTTCACTTGAAAAAGAAGGGGTTTCTATCAACGCTTTTAATAGTGAAATAGCTTCTTGCGTTAGGATCTCTATACTTTTCATATTTTATGGTTTTGCCACGAGGGCACAAAGTCACGAAGTTTTGTGTTATTATAAAAATATAAGGGGTGGTAATTTGTGTTGAATATTTTATAATTCTATTTTTGTACAAACAGAATCCTTATTTTGCAACATTTTATGATGACCAATTCGTATTTTCTGTACTCCCTTAGTTAAACTATTAAAACAGTTGTCAAGTTTTGGAATCATCCCTGAATGTATCGCTTTTTCTATTTTTAATTTAGAATACAATTCCTGATTTATCGTTGGTATTACTGATGAATCATCATCGGCATCATATAAAACACCTGGTTTTTCGAAACAATAATTCAAAGTAACATCAAATACTTCCGATAAAGCAATTGCTAATTCACTTGCAATTGTATCTGCATTTGTATTTAATAGCTGACCTTTTCCGTCGTGCGTAAGGGCACAGAATACTGGAATAATAGTGCTGTTTAGTAAATTAGCTAAAAGATTAGTATTTACTTTTTTTACATCACCTACAAAACCATAATCAATGGTTGGATGGTTTCTTTTTTCGGATTGAATTAAGTTTCCATCAGCACCAGAAAATCCCATTGCATTGCAATTATACCCTTGCAATTGGGCAACGATACTTTTATTGATTTGTCCCGCATAAATCATCACAGCAACTTCGAGCATTGAACTATCAGTTATACGTCTGCCATCGATCATTCTAGGTTTTAATCCAATACTTTCGGCCATTTTAGTAGCCGACTTTCCGCCACCATGTACGAGTATTTTGTAGCCTTCAATTTTAGAAAAATCAGATAAGAATTGTGCTAATTCTGTTGGATCATCAATGATGTTTCCACCAATTTTAACTAATGTAACTGATTTTTTATTTACCATTTTCTAATATTTTTTGAAGTACTAATTGAGCCGCGTAGGTTCTGTTATTTGCTTGTTCGATAACAATTGAATTTTCACTATCAAGCACCTCATCACTAACAATTACATTACGTCTTACTGGTAAACAATGCATGAATTTAGCATTATTAGTCAGTTTCATTTTTTCTGCGGTTACGGTCCAATTGGGGTCAGAATTAGTTACTTGACCATATTCATTATAATTACTCCAGTTTTTGGTATAAATAAAATCAGCATTTTCAAAAGCTTTATTCTGATCGTATTCAATGGTAGAATCTTTAGTAATTTCAGGATTGAGTTCGTAACCTTCTGGATGTGTGATAACAAAATCAGCATCCTGTAACTGCATCATTTCGACAAACGAATTGGCAACCGCTTGCGGTAATGCTTTAGGATGTGGAGCCCAAGACAATACTACTTTTGGTCTGTGTTTTGTTTTGTGTTCCGCCATGGTGATAGCATCTGCAAGTGATTGTAACGGATGTCCTGTGGCACTTTCCATGTTAACAATTGGTATTGTAGCGTATTTTAAGAAACCAGAAAGAACGGTTTCAGCATTGTCTTTTTCTTTATCTATCAGTCCTGCAAAAGCTCTAATAGCAATAATATCACAATATTGAGAAACAACTTCAGCAGCTTCCTTAATGTGTTCTGACGCAC
The DNA here is from genome assembly GCA_965366105.1 of uncultured Flavobacterium sp. Lineage (GTDB taxonomy): Bacteria > Bacteroidota > Bacteroidia > Flavobacteriales > Flavobacteriaceae > Flavobacterium. Next base: position 20,601 of record CBDUEE010000015.1, read on the forward strand.
CTGAGTTCATAATGGCTCCGTCTTCAAACTCAAGTGTCCAACCTTCACTAGTAAAATTCATTACCATCACGTTCATTCCTAAATTTAGCGCAGCTTTTTGTGTGCTTAAACGAGTTCTTAAGCTGGAATTAAAAAACAACATTCCTAAGGTTTTATTTTTACCTAATTTTTTGTTTTTTAATGGTTTTTTCTTGATTTTTAATGCTTCTTTGACCCATTTGTTGAGTGAATCAATGTTTTTTATTGAGGTATAGTTCATTTTTATAAGTTTTCAATTAAAAAATTAAGTGATTTTCTAATTATATTATTTTTGTAAAAGTAATTTCGTTTTTCAATGCTTTCAGAATAAAGTTATCTTCTAATCCATTTATAATCCAAGTTTCGATATTAGCAGCTTTTGCAATTGCGGTTGCTTCAATTTTAGATTGCATTCCGCCAGTTCCATGAGATGATTTAGTATCACCGATTTCCTTTTCCAATGTTTTTAAATCATTTACCAAAGAAATTGTTTCCGGAATTGTATCATTTATAGAAGCTTTAGTATAAATACCGTTAGTGTTAGTGGCAATGATTAGAATGTCTGCTTTTAATAAAACTGCCGTTAGCGCCGCTAATTTATCATTATCTCCAAACCGAATTTCGTCTGTTGCTACGGTATCGTTTTCGTTAATAATTGGTATATAATTGTTTTTGACCAACACATTAATGGTGTTTACAATATTTACTTTAGATTGTTCTTTTTCAAAATCTGAATAAGAAAGTAAACATTGCGAAATGAGTAGTCCTAAATCACTAAAACTTTCATGATAAATCCGCATTAAATGAGGTTGACCAATAGATGCCAATGCTTGTTTTACAAAAACATCTTTATCTTGATTTTCTAGCTTTACAAACTGTTTGGCTGCAGCTATTGCACCTGAACTCACAATTATAAATTCATAATCGTCTTGTAATTCAGCTATTTGTACGCCAATATCCTCAATTTTTCCTCTCGAAATATGATTGGTTTCTTTGGTTAAGGTGTTGCTTCCTAACTTTAATAATATTCTTTTCTTAGCCATAATTATTTAACCACTACGGGCACAAAGTTTATTTTTTCTTTATCAACATTAAGTTCACAAAGCTTACTTTATCTGCTTAAAGTCCTGCTACAATTCATTTAGTTTTCCTCTTCTCGACTTTACATCTAAAATCTGTAATCTAAATCAATCGTCAGAAATCTTCAATTTAAGATCTTATCTGCCCGTCTCCATAAATATACCATTTATTGGTAACTAAATGTTGTAAGCCAATTGGTCCACGCTGGTGTAATTTGTCGGTACTTATTGCTAATTCTCCGCCTAAACCAAACTGTCCTCCATCGGTAAATCGGGTAGAAGCATTTTGATAAACTGCTGCAGTATCTACATTTTCCATGAAATTTTTAGCAATTACATCATTTTTTGTAATAATTGAAGCTGAATGTCCGCCACAATATTTATTGATTTTATCAATAGCCTCTTGATCAGAATTTGTTGTTCCAATCACAATTTTAAAATCTAAAAACTCTTCGTACCATATTAAATCAGATTCAATTTGAGGAACAGTTGCTATTTTTGAAATGCTTTCATCGCCTAAAACGATAACGTTTTTTTGTTGCAACTCGGCTATTAACTGTTTTGCAAAAACTTCCCAATTCTCTAAATTAGTATCAATTAAAACTTTATCTAAAGCATTACAAACGGATATGTTTGAGGTTTTTCCATTAATTATAATAGCAAGTGCTTTGTCTAAATCAGCTTCAGCATTTACGTAAACAAAGTTATTTCCTCGTCCGCTTATTATTACGGGGCAAGTAGCATGTTTTTTTACAAATGAAATTAATTTTTCTCCACCACGAGGAACAATTAAATCGACTTTCTGTGTTGGTTTTTCTAAAAAATCCTGAGTTTCTTCTCGACTATAGTTTAAATATTCTCCCCATTCTGTTGAAATAGTATTCTCTTTTAACGCTTGATGCCACAACTCTACAATTTTTAAATTAGATAGTAAAGATTCTTTTCCTCCTTTTAGTAAAATTTTATTCCCTGATTTAAAAGCGATTCCACCAGCCTCAACAGTAACATCTGGCCTGGACTCATAAATAATCATTATGGTTCCAAAAGCAGCTGTTTTATTAATGATTTTCATACCATTGGCATGATCAAAATTAAAACGTTCTAGACCAATAGGATCTTCTTGACTTGCTAATTGCTGTAACGATAAAATCATTCCATCAATCTTAGCATCATCAACTAACAAGCGTTTTTCCATCGCCAAGTCATCTCCAGAATAATTAATTATATCTTGTTG
>CBDUEE010000016.1:0-22408 GCA_965366105.1 uncultured Flavobacterium sp.
GAGGCTATTGCCAAGATAGATAATAGCCTCGTTTTTATAAAGGGAAACGCCCAAAGGAAAAGCTAATCGAAACGAATGGCTTTCACTGGTGATATTTTGGTTATTATATAGGAAGGTATTAGTAATACCAAGAAACATGTTACAACAGTAAGAAGATTTAATATCATTATATATCCCCAGTTTAAATAAACTGGTGCTTGGTTGACATAGTAATTTTCTGGATTGAGTTTTATTATTCCAAAATGTTGTTGAATTAATAATAAAGATATTCCGATGAGATTTCCCCAAAAAAGGCCTCTTATTATAAGATAAAAGGCATTGTACAGGAATATTTTTCTAACAGCCCAATTATCAGCACCCAATGCTTTTAATATTCCGATCATTTTAGTCCGCTCCAAAATGAGTACTAATAGTGCCACTACCATATTGATTGTTGCTACAAGAATCATTACAACTAAAATAACTATTATATTGAAGTCGAAAAGTTGGAGCCATTCAAAAATATAACTGTATTTTTCGATTATGGTTTTAGTGTCTAATGTTGACCCCGTTTGTTCGTAAACTTGCTCTCCAATTGTTTTTATATTATCAAAATCATCTACAAAAACTTCAAAAGCTCCTACTTCGTTTTGACTCCATTTGTTAATACGTTGCAGATGTCTTATGTCACCTATAATATAGGTAGCGTCAAATTCTTGAAATCCTGAATTAAAAATCCCTGCGATTTTAAACCTTCGACTTATAGGTAATTTATTTTGCTCTTCTTTAATAAAGAATGTATTGAAGGAATTACCCACCTTAAGATTTAATCTATTAGCAAGGAATTGAGAAATCAATACTTCTTGATTTAGGTCCTTTGAATAATCAGGTAAATTACCAGAAACTAGGTACTCCTTTATATTCTTCCAGCGATAGTCCTCACCAACTCCTTTGAGCATTATTCCCTCAAAAGCGGTTTCGGTTCTTATTATTCCTGCTTTGGTTGCGATCGCTTGAATATGACTTATCCCAGGTACTGACGTGAACTTTGGATAAAAATTTTGTTTTTTTGAAATAGGCACTAAAGTAACCTCAGAAAGATTATTATCATAATTTGAAATTATGATGTGGCCATTGAAAGTAGAAATTTTATCTCGTATTTTTTTTTGTAGTCCTATTCCTGTTGCAACAGAAACTATCATCATAATCATGCCGATTGCGATTGCCGAGATTGCAATTTTTATAATTGGTGCAGAAATGCTACTCTTATAATCTTTAGCAGTGATAAGTCTTTTTGCAATGAAGTATTCTAAATTCAAGTTACTGATTTATATAATTATATTGTGCTCCGTTTATTACGATGCTTTGGTCAAAAATACAGCTTAAACACGAATTAGACTAATGGCTCTTAATATTTTTTAACATTTAACTTTTCTAAAAAGTAATATTAACAGAAAGTTTAAGGTATTAGAATTGTTACATTTTACAACGGCAATTTCTTTTTCATTTCCTCTACAATATTGTAAGCGGCTGGACAAATAGCAACGTTTTTCAATGTAAGATCTGTAATTTGCTGAAACTTCTTTCTATCGGTGTGCGGAAATTCTCTACATGCTTTAGGTCGAACCTCATATATAAAGCATGTATTATCTTGATCTAAAAAAGTACACGGAACACTTTGCAATACATAATCTTGATCCTCATCAATTCTTAAATATTGTTCAATAAACTGCTGTGGTTTTTGTTTTAAATATTTTGAAACGCGCTCAATATCGGCAGAAGTGAATAATGGTCCAGTTGTTTTACAGCAATTAGCACATTTTAAACAATCTGTTTTTTTGAATTCAGCATCATGCAAATCTTGCATTACATAATCTAAATTCTTTGGCGTCTTTTTTTTGAGCTTATCAAAATACTTTTTGTTTTCGATATGCTTATCTTTGGCTTCTTTAGGAAGTTCGTTTAAAGTAGGTTTCAATGTTTAATATTAAAGTTGAAGCTACAAAAGTAACACCTAGAATCTTTAAAAATTAAATAAATAACGAATAAAGAGGATAAGATTAATTTTTACCTCGCAACATCACCATGAAAGACCTTTTTGGCAAAGCCATACTCGATTATCAAACTAATGAGTCTCCAGAAAACTTAATCACGGAAACTACGATTTCTGAAGAAGACGAAATGTCCGTCGCTTATTTATTTCGTTCCTATAAAGAAATGCCATTATTAGAACAAAAAGCTTTGCAACTTACGCTTGGAAAAACACTAGATGTAGGATGTGGTGCTGGAAGTCACAGTTTGTATTTACAAAATAAAAAAAACCTTAATGTTGTTTCAATTGATATTTCTCCGAATGCTATAAAAGCTTGTCAGCTACGAGGCATAAAAAATGCACAGATGAAAAACGTTCTCGAAATAGACACTTCAAATCCTGAGAATAAGTTTGATACTATTCTATTATTAATGAATGGAACTGGAATATTTGGAACCTTAAGCAATATACCTCAATATCTACAGCAACTAAAAAACTTATTAAAACCGAATGGACAAATCCTGATCGATAGTTCTGATATTATTTATATGTTTGATGAAGACGAAGAAGGAGCTTATGCAATTCCTGCAAACGGCTATTATGGTGAACTAGAATTCACAGTACGTTACAAAAATGAAAAAGAAGATGCATTTCCTTGGCTTTATTTAGATTATAATACTTTACAAAATGCTGCATTTGCAAATGGACTCAACTGCGAATTAATTATAGAAGGCGAACATTATGATTATTTAGCAAAAATCTCAGTTTAGTGTGACAATTAAATAATTTCTAAATTGAAAATATGACTTTTATTTTAAAGCAAAAAACCCTCAAACTTATAATTGTCTGAGGGTTATGATGTTTTATGGAATATTTAAATATTTATGTGTCTGTAATGAAACACGCCACTTAGGGTTTTTCATTACGTAATCTACAATTAGTGGAGTCATTTCATCATTTTTACTCCATTCAGGTTGTAGAAATAAAATGGCTTTTGAATTTACTTTTTCGGCTTGTTCTTCAGCAAAGATAAAGTCGTGCTTGTTATGAATAATCACTTTAAGCTCATTTGCATTATCATATACCGTTTCTGTAGGTAATTTATTTTTCTTTGGCGAAAGACAAATCCAATCCCAAGTTCCTGATAAAGGATATGCACCAGAAGTTTCTATATGAACTTTTAGATTTTCTTGCTTAAGTTTTTGAGTCAGTAACGTCATATCCCACATTAACGGTTCTCCTCCCGTAACCACAACAGTTTCTGAATAATTACTGGCATTAGAAACTATTAAATCGATACTTGTAGGAGGATGCAACTCTGCATTCCAACTTTCCTTAACATCACACCAGTGACAACCTACATCGCAGCCACCTATCCTAATAAAATATGCTGCAGTTCCTGTATGAAATCCTTCCCCCTGAATAGTGTAAAACTCCTCCATCAAAGGCAACATCATTCCTTTATTTACTTCTAATTGAATTTCTTTTGATAACATTTATTTAATTTGAAGCGCAAAGATAGTTAATTTGAGAAGGAGTCAATTTGAAAACAAGTAGTAATGTACTAAAAATTAACAATCCTAGAGTCACTGTTTAAGAAATTTAAAAATCGCTTAATAAAAAATGAAAACATAATTTAAAAAAAAACATAAAAAAACCGATAGTCTATGACTATCGGTTTAACATATTAAAATAAAAAAAAATATTATTTTAGAATTTTTATAGACTCTGTAGCATAACTATTTGCAGCATCTATGGCTAATGTTTTTTTAAAGTACTCAATAGCTTTAGGTTTATCAGTATTTGCAAAACTTGCTGCCATATTGTTATAACACTCAATAAACTTAGTCTTTACAGCTGGCTTAGCTATTTCTTCTGGTCCCAATTCTGTAGCTTTTGCGATGTAGTCTTCATAATTTTTAACCATTAAATCATCTTTTTCAAGCAATCTGTTTGTTCTAGCTTTGTATAAATAAGCTTCTATGTAAGCTGGTGAAGCTAATAAAACTTTATCAAAGGCCGCATCAGCTTTTTCCAAAGCCATAACATCCACTTTTACATCTTTCCCTTTATTAAGATTTGCATAATAGTTAGCTAAACCATAATATACATTGTCATCAAGAAAATTTGAAGATTCTTTAGTATTTGCACCGAATTCAAATATAGCAGCAGCTTCATTATAAAGCTTTTGAGAAAACATTTTTTTACCTACTTCAGTTAAATCTTGTACCGCTAAAGGTTCCATGTCAATTGCCTTTTTGATATCTACTAAACCAGATTGAAAAGCAGTTGGATCTACTGACAATCCATCTGCACTAGTTCCTTTTTTAATTTTAGTTAGACCCAAATATAAATAATCTAAAGCAATTGCTTTATTTGCCGGAGAATTAATAAAATTTTCCAAAGATTTAATAGCTACGTCAACATTTCCATTTTTATAAGCTGCATATCCTAAATAACGATAAATTCTTGGATTAACTTTGTCTAATTCAATCATTTTGTTTGCTTCAGCTTCAAGGGCTACATAATCTTCTACTAAGATCAAAAAGTCAGCGCGACGCATTCTAGAATGAATAGAATAGTCTGTTAATGACATGTACTTATCGTAGTGACCAATCGCTATTTTATAATTTGCCGCAGCCTGCGAAGGCTTATTACGAGCTATTTTGTAATAGGTTTCAGCTAGCTCTCTATAAACAGGACCGTAGTTTGGGTTCAATGCAATTACTTCATCATACGCTTTCAAAGCTTCTTCATAAGATTTAGCACCTTTCAACAAAACACCTAATTGCATTTTAGCTCTGAGCAAACTATTATCAGCTTGGAAAGCATTTCTATAAGCTACATAAGCTTCATTTTGTTTTCCATCTCCATAATAAGCATCTCCCAATGCAAGTTGCAATTGAGCATCTTGTGGATTATTGATTGCAGCTTTGTTTAATATTGCTATTGCATTTTTATAATCAGGTTTTTCAGCATTCATATACGCTCTAGCAATATAAATATATTCCTGAAAATCTTTTTTTCTCATGTCTTTAGTAGCCAAACCAAACTTAGCTTGAGCACCAGTTACATCATTTTTATCTAAATCCATTTGGCCTAAACCAATATAATTCAATTTACCACCTTCCGAAGCACTTAATCCACTTTCAAAATAAATTTTAGCAGAATCTTGTACGCCTTGGTTTAAATAAACATTTCCCAAAGTGAAAAATGCTGTTCCATTTGACGGTTTTTCTTTAATAATTGATTTTAATATTGATTTTGCACTTTCAAATTGCTCCGCGTCAATCGCTTTTTTTGTTTGACTAATATCCTGAGCGTGCATTGTAAAAGTTGATGCTAATAACGCAACACTAAAAGTTGTTAATTTGTTGATATTCATTGTAGTTAATTTATTTTTCATCATTTCGGCTTTTAGTTATTATAAAATTCCTCGTAGGAATTCGTATGGGTAGCAACCCGGATTTTAAAATTATTCTTTGTCCGACATCTCCACCAACGAATGAAGCAAACCCCATTCCTAAACCAGAATATCCTTGACAATTTATTATATACAAATCACGTGCCAAAGGGTATGTTTTTTCTGCTATATCATTTTGTGAAGGCAAAAAAGGTTGATTACTTGAAAATCCTTTTACTCTTAATGTTTTTACTTTATCAATATATATTTTCATAGATGGTTTTGGCTGTGAAAGCCAATTAACACCAATCACGCCAATCATACCGTCATTTTCAGAAACATGCTTTATAACTTCATCATTAGTATTAAATGAGAAAATTCCCTTTTCAGGAACAGCCTTAATTCCAGCAAGTGTTTTCATATAACGCACTGTACTTGAATTAGGATTATCAAAAACTAATCCTTTAATAGATGGAATTGCTTTTCCCTGCAAAAAACTAATAACATCTTTTAAAGCTATAATTGAGTCTTTACTATTATTATTAGAAATAAAAGCAACTGCATCTGTAGCAAAAGGAGTTATTTTTGGATTAATTTTCCTTTGTTCAAAAATTTTAAGTTCCTCTGGAGTCAAATTTCTAGATAAAATTGCAACAGCACCTTTTTCTTTAAATAAAGAATTCAGCGTTTCTGATTCAGATTTTGAAACAAGTTTTATTTTAGCATCATAATTACTCTCAAAAACAGCTACCTGATCTTCAATTATAGGAGTTAAAGTTTCATCAACATAGATAGTTACTGAGCCTTTCAAAATAGTTTCTTGTTTCTTCGAATTTTTATTACAAGCGCCAACTAACATAATTAATAAGAATAACATAAAACAAGAAACTTTAGTGTAATATTTCATAACCTAATCGCTATTATCATTAATTATTCGAAAAAATCTAAAAGAGGCATAAACAATAAGCAACACCCCAAAAGCTATTCTATAGGGAGCTGTCATCTGTAAAGGAAAATTATTCATAAAGATAATAAATAAACCTAAAACAAGATATAGCAAAAAAAACAAAATTCCTAAAACAAGAAGAAATCGCTCTTTAAGCGATTTCTTCTTAATATTATTAAGTATGTTATCTAACATTATTCTGCAGATTGAATAGTAATCGGAAGTGAATAAAGTACTCTGACCTTTTTACCATTTTGTTCACCTGGTGTCCATTTTGGACATTTTTTCAAAACACGGATAGCTTCTTTTCCTGTTCCATAACCGATATCTCTGATTACTTTGATATCTGTTAATGAACCATCTTTTTCAACAACAAAAGTAACATAAACTTTACCTTTTAATCCTTCTTCTTCTGGTGTTTGATAATTATTACCTACAAATTTGTAGAACTTATCAATACCTCCTGGAAAATCAGGTTTTACTTCAATACCTGCTGTGTTATAAATTTGGTTATCAACCTCTTCTACGACAGCCGCAGTACCTGTACCTACAGGTTCAACAGTTAAAATAGCATCAGGATCTCCTTTTATAGTTTCAGCACCTAATTTTTTTTCTTTTAATTCAACCGTTTTGGGCGGTTCCTCTGTAATTTCATCCGCTTTTGCAACCACTGGTTTAACAAATTTAACTTGATCAACTTTTGGTGGTGGTGGCGGTGGCGGCGGAACGTTTTCTTTAATTTCCTCTTTTTAGGTGGCAATTTGATACTAACAATTTTAGTATCTAAAGTAACATCTTTATCTCCAGAATCAGGCAACCAACTTAAAATAAGCGGAAGACTAACAGCTACAGCAAAAACAATTGCACCAAAGATAAGCGCTCTAACGGCAGTCTTGTTATTTGATTTTCTAAGAACGTAAGCTCCATAAGCTTTGTTACGCCCCTCGAATACAATATCAAGCCATTGGTTTGTGAATATATCTAATTTCATTTTTCTTAATTATTAGGTTATAGAGTAATAAGAAAATCTTATTTACTTTCTAACAATTTTAATTCCTCTGGAGAAAAATCATTAACAATTGCGTTTGAAGGCACTCCTACAATTGCCATCTCATCTAGTATATCTACTAAATTACGATAATTTGATTTCTTACTTGGTTTAATAATTACAATTAAACCTTTGTCTTTGTTTCCGGTATATTGTACTACTGACTCTTTTCTTTTCAATAATACTTCACGAATACCTTCTTTACCATAAGATATATCCGTTGGACCAGCAATTGGAGTTGCTAATAAGCCCATGTAATAAACCAACTTATCATTTTCACCTAATAAAACCGTCAAAGTACGATTTTCATCCACTTTAATTGGCTTCTCTTTAGTTTTGTCGTCTTCTTTGTCAGGCAAACCCAAAGGCATCGATTGTGGTTTAGACAACGTGGTAGTAAGCATAAAGAAAGTAATTAACAAGAAAGCTAAATCAACCATTGCAGTTAAATCTACTTTAGAGTTTGACTTTTTACTTCTTACTTTTCCACCTTTTTTGCCTCCACCGTCGCCAGTATTTAATTCAGCCATTTTAGTGTATTTTTTTTAGTTTTTAGTTTTTTGCTCTTAAACCAGTAACTAGATTAAAGCTATTGATTTTTTGATCTTGTAAAATATCCATAACACTTTTAATAGCTGGATATCCTTCCTTTGCATCCCCTTTAATAGCAATCTGCAATTCTTTATTGTTTACCTTAATATTTGCAATACGAGAATTATAAATCCATTCTTTCAATTGGTTATCTAAAGAATCTTTAGGTATGCCTGGTTGTAAACCTGGCTTACTTCTATCAGAAGTTTTCATTGCAATTAGTTGTTTAAGGCTAGTTATTGGCACCCCAACATCTTCCATTAAAGCAAATTTTGCAGCTTCTTCATCTGTAAAAGCAATACCATATTTTTGTCCCATTAATTCTAGAGCCACTTTTCTAACTTCTCTACCTTTAAGATCGTAAAAGATTTTTCCTTTTCCAACCGTTATAGTAGCTAAATTATCTTCTGGCAACTTTGACTGAACTGTTGATGCAGGTGTATCAACTGGCAATGCTTCTGGAATCTTTGCTGTTGCTGTCATTACAAAGAAGGACAACAAAAGAAAAGCAACATCACACATAGCGGTCATGTCAGTAGACCCTGCTTTCTTTTTCATTTTTATAGCCATTAATATTTTTTTTAATATTTATAAGAAAATAGAGCCGGTCTTACAGACTACTATTTTCTTATAAATTAAATTATTAATTATTTTTTTGTACTTCTATAGTGTCTGTAAGTATTTACAATTGTATTACCTGCCTCATCAATAGAGTAAGTTAAATCATCAATTTTAGAAGTAAAAAAGTTGTAAGCTATAATTGCTAAAGCAGAAGTAGAAATACCTGTAGCAGTATTAATCAACGCCTCAGAAATACCATTTGCAAGTGCAGCTTGATCAGGTGTTCCAGCAGCGGATAATGCACTAAATGCTTTAATCATCCCTGTTACTGTCCCTAACAAACCTGCAAGAGTACCTAAAGATACCATAGTAGAAAGAATAGTCATGTGTTTTTCTAACATTGGCATTTCTAATGAAGTAACCTCTTCTATTTCTTTGTGAATAGTTTCAGCTGCTGCTTCACTATCAAAACCTTCATTTTTAACTTCTTGATATTTCAATAAAGCTGATCTAATTGGATTTGCAACAGAACCTTTTTGTTTGTCACATGCAGCAATTGCAGCTTCTATATTACCACTTTTAATATCGCTTTGTACATTTTTCATAAAAGTATCAAGATTACCTTTACCTGCTGCTTTTGATATTACAGCATAACGCTCAAATGAAAATACAATAACCACTAATAACAATCCTAACAAAACAGGAACAATAGGACCTCCTTTGTATACCATTGCTAACATATTTCCTGGTAATGGATGACCAGTATTTACACCACCTTCAAAATTAGCACCATTACCCATTATGAAATTCCAAATCAACCATCCAACAAAAATACATGCTACTATAATGATTCCTGAAATCATTCCTCCACCGTTTGCACTTTTTTCTTTTTTAACGTTTGCCATTTTTTTTTAATTTTAATAGTTTTAAATAAATTATCTTAGTTATATTAAACTTGTAGTGGAGCAAATTTATATTTTTAGTTCAAATAAAAAAACTTTTTTTTATTTTATTACAATTAAATTTATTTCAAAAACACAATTCAAGATTTCTTCATTGCATTTATATCAATATACGCAAAGAAATAGGCTGTATTATAAAAAATAACATATTTTTTTATGAAAAATCAATGTAATTTTTCAATAACATGCCGTGAAGTAATTAATATATTATTTTACGATATTAACAATACAAAAGCAGGAAAACTGCAGTATACACTATAATTGTTACTTTTAAAAAAATATAATAACTTGCGTCTGATTTAAATTTAGTCAATTATGAGCAGAAAAGAAGATTTCATTAAACATATTTCAGAAGGATACAATTTTAAAGGAGAAAGTATTATTCTTGGCGGAGCAATTTTAGACGGAGAAGCTTTACCCGATGCACTGATAAAAGTACCCTTAAAAACTTTAAATCGTCATGGTTTAATAGCAGGAGCTACTGGGACAGGGAAAACTAAAACGATTCAAATTTTATCGGAACAATTATCAACTTTTGGAATCCCTGTTTTAATGATGGATATAAAAGGGGATTTTAGTGGAATTGCGATGGAAGGAGAAGAAAAGTCTTTTATAACGGAACGCCATGCTAAAATAAATCTTCCTTATTCTACGGCACATTTTCCTGTTGAGTTACTAACTCTCTCTGAACAAAATGGTGTGCGCCTTCGTGCTACAATTTCTGAATTTGGACCTGTATTATTTTCTAGAATTTTAAATTTAAACGACACTCAGTCTGGCGTAATTTCTGTTATTTTTAAATATTGTGATGATAATAAGATGCCTCTTTTGGATTTAAAAGACATTAAAAAAGTCATTAACTATATTACCGAAGAAGGGAAAAGTGAAATCGAACAACACTATGGTAAAATTTCTACATCGACCACTGGAACAATTCTAAGAAAGATAATTGAACTTGAACAACAAGGAGCTGATATTTTTTTTGGTGAAATGTCATTTGACATAAACGATTTAATGCGAATTGATAAAAACGGAAAAGGATACATCAACATTTTAAGGCTTACTGATATTCAAGACAAACCAAAGTTATTCTCCACATTTATGTTGAGTTTGTTAGCCGAAATTTATCAACAAATGCCTGAAAAAGGAGATTCTGACCAACCAGAATTAGTTATTTTTATTGACGAAGCCCATTTAATTTTTAATGAAGCAAGCAAAGTTTTATTAGAACAAATAGAGACAATTGTAAAACTAATTCGTTCTAAAGGAGTTGGAATATATTTTATCACGCAAAATCCTATGGATGTTCCAAGTGGTATTTTGGCACAATTAGGCTTAAAGATCCAACATGCTTTAAGAGCATTTACCGCTAACGACAGAAAAGCAATCAAGCAAACTGCGGATAATTATCCAAGTTCTAGTTATTATAAAACTGATGAAGTTTTGACAAATCTAGGAATAGGAGAAGCATTGGTTACTACATTAAATGAAAAAGGAGTTCCAACTCCTCTTGCTGCAACAATGATGCGCGCACCTATGAGCAGAATGGATATTTTGACAGAAAGCGAAATTCAAGAAATCAATACTAATTCGAAATTAGTAAAAAAATATAGTGAGCTTATTGATAGAGAAAGTGCTTATGAAATGCTCAACAAAAAAATAGTTGCCGATGAACAGGAAGTGGTTGTCGAAAAACAACAAGTAGATAAACAACAATCTCAAGGTCCAAGTACGGCTAGCGTTGTGGGAAAATCAGTTCTAAAAGTTCTTACAAGTGCTACCTTTATAAGAGGTGCTTTTGGTATTTTGACTAAAATGTTCAAAAAATAAAAATTTTAATTCTGCTTTTTAAACTAATAATTTATAGAGAAAACGTTAATAGAAAAGATTCTATATCTTAAAATTTGTATCTTTATAATATCAACAATTAAGGTATGAAAATTCAAAAAAAGATTATAATAGTTGGCGCTGGTTTTGCGGGATTGCGTTTGGCTCAAGATTTAGAAAATAGTGATTTTGAGGTTTTGTTAATTGACAAAAACAATTATCATCAATTCCAGCCATTACTCTATCAAGTTGCAACCGCAAGACTTGAACCTGCAAGCATATCATTTCCATTAAGAAAAGTATTTCAACATTCTAAAAACATCAGAATTAGAATTGCTGACGTATTGAGTGTGGACACTCAAAATAAAATTTTAAAAACTTCTATTGCTGATTTTGATTACGATTATATCGTAATAGCATTTGGATGTAGTACCAATTATTTTGGAAATGCTGCAATAGAAAAATTTGCATTTCCCATGAAATCTGTTCCTGAAGCAATTCAGTTGCGAAACCAAATTTTACAAACTTTTGAAAACGTATTAGTTGCAACTCCTGAAGAGCAGCAAGCTTTATTAAATTTTGTAGTCGTGGGAGGTGGACCAACAGGCGTAGAACTTGCTGGAGCTTTAGCCGAAATGAAGAAAAATATTTTGCCAAAAGACTATCCTGATAAAGACTTCTCTAAATTAACTATTTACTTACTAGAAGGCTCTCCAAACGTTCTAAATCCAATGAGTAGCGATTCACAAAAAATGTCTCGTAAATACTTAGAGGAATTGGGAGTTATCGTAAAAACAAGCACCATTGTAAGCCAATATGACGGCAAAACTGTTAGTTTGCAAAACGGAGAAATCATCAAATCTACAAATGTTGTATGGGCCGCAGGGATAATAGGAAATGTACTCGAAGGTATTCCCAAAGAAAGTGTTACAAAAGGAAATAGACTACTAGTTAACCGATTTAATCAAGTCGAAAATCTGGAAGATGTTTATGCTCTGGGAGATATTGCTTTTATGACTACGCCAAAATATCCAAATGGCCATGCACAAGTCGCCAGTGTAGCTATTGAACAAGCAAAGGTATTAGCCACTAATTTTAAACTAATTTTAAAGAACAAATCTAAAATTGAATACGAATACCACGACAAAGGATCTATGGCAACTGTAGGTAAACGAAAAGCAGTAGTCGACTTGCCTAAATTTAGTTTTCAAGGAAGACTGGCATGGTTCACTTGGATGTTTATCCACTTAATGCTAATTTTAAGTGTAAAAAACAAACTCTCTATTTTTATCAATTGGATGTTTAGTTATTTTAATAACGACAGTACCTTACGGGTTATATTAAAACCCGCAACAAAAAATGATTAACTCAAAAAGGCTCTAAAAATAGAGTCTTTTTTTATTTTAACAATTCTAAAATCTTATTTTCAACTACTTCAGAATCCCAGATTTTATGAATATTTTCCATCTTTAAAATTTTTTCCATTATTTCATTTTGATAATCTCCTATAGCTAAAGCTTCGGCATAAGGACGATCACTAAAAGTAACACGGCTATAAAGTGGTATCCATTTTTCTGGATGTTTATCTGAGAATAATTTTTCGATTTTCTTTTGTAAGAGAAAATTTTCATCAGCAGTTTTTGAGCTCATTTCTAAAAAATTACGATAGGAGAGTTCTGCAATAGCATCTGCATTTGGTTTGCGTGATTTTTCATATTCAGAAAAAATAGTTTCCCAATCGTCACCATACTTTTCAATCATTTCATAAAGAACGGTAATGTCCTCAAAACCTGCATTCATTCCTTGTCCGTAAAAAGGAACAATAGCGTGGCTAGCATCACCAATTAAGGCAACTTTATCCTTATAAGTCCATGGAAAACATTTCATAGTTACTAACGTACTTGTAGGGTTCTTAAAGAAATCTTCAGCCAGTTTCGGAATTACATCGATTGTGTCTGGCAAATTTTTCTCAAAAAAAGCCTCAACAGAATTCCTATTATTTAATAATGCAAACGAATTTTCTCCTTCAAATGGCATAAACAAAGTACAAGTAAAACTACCGTCGAGATTAGGCAATGCAATCAACATGTATTCGCCGCGAGGCCATATATGAAACGATTTATTATCTAATTTAGGTGTTCCATCAGGATTTGCAGGAATATTTAGCTCTTTATAACCAATAGGCAAAAATTCTTGTGAATAATCAAACATACTCTGGCGTTGCATACGATGACGTATTCTTGAAAAAGCGCCGTCAGCGCCAAAAACAATGTCATATTTTTTATCTTCCCAAGCGCTTCTCTCCGAAGCACCAATGTGCAAGGTAGCCTGCTCTAAAGTTACATCCCAAATTTTATGTTCGAAAAAGAATTCAGCTCCTTCGGCTTCTGCCAAATCAATCATTTTTCTATTCAAAATTCCTCTCGAAATAGAATAAATTGATTCCCCCTCTTGTCCGTAATTTTGAAAATTAAGCTTATCAACTAAGTGAATTGCACGTTTATCCATAGGAATTGCAATTTCACGAACGACATCTCCTATCCCTACAGCATCCAAAGCTTTCCAGCCACGGTTAGACATAGCTAAATTGATGGATCGTCCCGAGAATTGTATTTTTCTAATGTCTGGGCTGCGATCATAAACATGAACTTTATGACCTGCTTTACGAAGATAAATAGCTAGTAAAGAACCAACTAGTCCAGAACCGACAATAGCTATTTTTTTGGAATTTTGCATTGATTTTCTTTAAAAAGTTAGGCTAAATTAGTAATTTATTACTCTAAGAACTTTACAAAATATTACTTTTTACTGGGTTTAAAAACCAATTTTGTTGAAGTCCTAACAATTTCTTTTTTATTCAACATCATTCTTCTAAATTTACCAGCATTATACAATTCAGCTTGATCGCTGTAATGTGCGCTTAATGGATTTCCTGACTGTCCTGTTGGTAATACACTCCAACTGTTTTCTACATCAGAAAAGTCAACTATTCGTCTTGTTGATGGCCCTCCTTTTACATTGTAATTACCATCAGCTGTAAAATCAAAAAACAAGTTATTAATAACCTCGGTAGAGCCTGAAACCTCAAAAGGCCCCACATTAAAAATCCCTCTTAAAAGAGCAACTTTACCCAATGGGTGTTCATGTTCTACTGTATGAACTTTATTCCAGGTCCAATCTGTAACTGTATTTCCTAACTGATTTTCTAAGGCTAAAATTGATTCTTTAAACGATTTTGATAGGATTTGGCTTCTTGTTTCTTTTGTATTTTTGGTAGTTATATTATCCCACCAAAGCGATTTTTCATTTGTAATTTGTTTCGCAATAATTTGCTTTACAATATGCGTACCCAAAAACTCCTTGAAATTCGCTGTTCCAAGTTCATCCTCGAAGGTATTTTTTAAATAATTAAAAATCCATTTATTATAAATTGTGGGAGCTACATCACTAAGATTGTTGGAGCCTTTCCATTCTTTTAAAATAGTCAATGCTTGTTTTTCATTTTCAGAAAGTGATTTTATATCCATATCCGAAATTAAATTTTTTACAACTTCTGGAGCAACTGAAGAGGTATTATCAAAAATCATTTTTCCGACCGCAGCTTTATCCCAATCTGATTTTGGATCTAATAACTGCTTAATTCTTTTTGCACGATCTTCAGGAAGGTAATATCCAGGATACAAAAACCCATCTATTGCCTCTGGTTGATTATTAGCGGAATATACATAATTCCAACGTGGATTTTCTGCCGAAGGATTTTTAGAAAAATCCAAATATTCCTTAATATCCTCTTTTCCAGTGGCACCATCTAGAACAAAATTGGGATTTACACCTTTATTATGTTTGTACAATTTTCCAGTTGCCCACCAAGCCACATTTCCTTTGGCATCGCCATACATAACATTCAGTCCGGGCGCAGCAATAAGCGATACTCCTTTTTGAAAATCTGATATACTTTTAGCATGAGAAAGTTGGTATACAGCTTCTAAAATATGAATAGGTTGCTGGGTGTAAATCCATGACATTGCAACTGGTTTATCGTGCTGCAAACCATCAATTAAGTTATTAACAACTGGGCCATGTCTGGTTACTTTTATATTCAAAACTACATCAGAACTATCTTTTACTTTGATTATTTTTTTACGAATTTCATACGCACTGAAACCACTTGGAGTTTTGTATGTATTACTATCTTTTGGGTTATTTTCTTCTTGATACAAATCAATATCATCATTTTCGAACATTGTCAATCCATAAGCGTATTCCCTATTATGTCCCAATAAAGGATAAGGAGTCCCTGCTAAATAAGAGCCGTATAATTCAAAATCTGGTGTTACGATGTGCGCTTCATACCAAGTTCCCGGTTGCGAAAATCCAATATGAGGGTCATTGGCAAATATAACTTTCCCGTTCTTAGTTTTTTTAGGAGCAATAACCCAACTATTACTTCCTATAAAAGGTGAAACTGGCGATTTTTCTAAAAGAGATGCAACAGATTTTGAAATCGCAGCATATTCTTGTGGTCTTTCTTTGGCATTTTTAATTTTTGTAGTATTAAATGAACCATCGAGCCCAAAATCCTTGATATAATCCATCCCATATTTATTTCGAATATCGGTCATCAATGGATCCGATTTTTGAGCCATTGCAAAACTGAAAGACATATATCCAAAAATATTATAAACGTCTTTTATAGTGAATTTTTCTTTTTTGATACCTAATATACTAAACTCAACCGGAGTTTTTCCTTCATCCAAATATTGATTAATACCATCTAAATAAGAGATCGTCAATTGATATTGAGGACTGTTTTTATCCAAAGATGCGATAGCTTTTGCAGAAGCTTCTTCAATTCCTATTCCAGCAAAAAATTGATCATTTTTTAAAGCAAGCGAACCAAAAATCTCTGATAATCGTCCTGGAGCAATACGGCGCATCAGTTCCATTTGCCACAATCGATCTTGTGCATGCACATAACCTAGAGCCACCATAGCATCTTTTGAAGTAGCTGCATAAATATGAGGAACTCCAAATTCATCAAAATAAACCGTGGTTTCATTTTGAATGTTTTTTAATTCTAATTCACCTTCATATTTCGGCTTTAAATAAAAACCGTAAATAAACGCAGCTGTAGCTAAAATAATTACTAATGAAAGTAAAACGAGTAGTCCTTTTTTAAGTATTTTCATCTTTGGATAAATTGAAAAACAAATATATAGGATTTTAAACCATTTATTTCAATGCAGTAGAAAGAAACTAATGTATCTAGATCTCAAATAATTTTTAAATTTTGTTTAATTTATTTTAAAATATATTAAACAAAAAGTATCTTTGTTTTAAATTATAAAAAAATGAAGCATATTTCTAAAGATGATATTTCTCAAATGGAGAAAATCGAAAGATTAAACTTAATCAATTCTTGCACAGGTTACAAATCAGCTAATCTTATTGCTACAAAATCAGTAGATGGAGATTCCAATGTTGCAATTTTCAGTAGTGTAACACATCTTGGTAGTAATCCCGCGATGATTGGTTTTATCATGCGTCCCACAACCGTGCCGCGTGATACGTATAAAAACATTAAAGAAACGGGATTTTTTACAGTAAACCATATTACGGTTGATATGATTGAAGATGCACACCATACTTCGGCCAATTATGAATCTGGAATTTCTGAATTTGATAAAACAAACTTAGAAGAAGAATATAAAAGCGGCATCATTATTCCATTTGTAAAAGGAAGTCCAGTTCAATTATATTGTAAGTATGTCAATGAATATTACATCAAGGAGAATGAAACGATTCATGTAATCGCATCTATTGAAAATTTGTTTTTTGAGGAAGATTTAGAACATAAAGACGGCTGGTTACAAATTGACAAAGGGAATGTTGTGGCTCTAAATGGTCTTGACGGGTATTGTTTACCCAAATTAATAGCGCGTTTTCAATACGCACGAAAAGATATTCCTAGTACGCCTTTTCCTAAAAAGTAAAAATGAGAAAACTTCGATTAATCCTTGGCGATCAGTTAAATTCAGAACATTCATGGTTTCAAGAAACAGATGAAAACACGCTGTATGTTTTGGCAGAAATGCGACAAGAAACGGATTATGTGAAACATCACATCCAGAAAGTTGTGGGGTTTTTTCTGTCCATGAGGAATTTTTACACAACGATAAAAGAGCTAGGACATCAAGCGACGTATTTTCATATTACCGATATTGAAAACCCGCAGGATTTACAAAGGATTATTTATTTATGCATCGAAAAACACAAAATTGAAAAGTTCGAATATCAGTTACCTGACGAATATAGATTAGATGCGCTATTAAAATCCATTTGCTCTAATTTAAGTGTTGCATCGGAAGCTTTTGACTCGGAGCATTTTTACACTACAAGAACTGAACTTTCAGAATTTTTTGAAGGTAAAAAGTTGTTGTTAATGGAGAATTTTTATCGAAATATGCGCAAACAACATCATGTTTTGATGGATGGTTCGATTCCATTAGGCAATCAATGGAACTTTGACGTTGAAAATCGAAAGAAATACAAAGGTGAAGTTCCTGTTCCGCATGAGAAAAATTTCCACACAGATGTTGCCGAAGTGGTTTCACAAATTAAAGAAGCTGGAATAATTACTTTCGGAAAAATTGATTTAAAAAATTTTAGTTGGCCCACTTCTCGAGATCAATCTTTAGAAGTACTTCATTATTTCTGTAAAAATTTATTGAAATATTTTGGTGATTACGAAGATGCAATGCATACAGATGAAAAATTCCTTTTTCATTCTCGATTGTCTTTTTCGATGAATACCAAGATGATTTCACCAAAAGAAGTAATAGAAACGGTAATTTACTATTATCAACAAAATGAATCAACCATTTCAATTTCACAAGTCGAGGGATTTGTAAGACAAATTTTAGGTTGGCGCGAATACGTACGTGGAATCTATTGGAAAGAAATGCCCAATTATGCTCAAATGAATATTTTGAACAACACCAATAAATTACCTGATTTTTTCTGGACTGGAAAAACAAAAATGAACTGTATGAGCCACGCAATCAATCAAAGTTTAGATGATGCTTATGCACATCACATTCAAAGACTAATGGTGATAGGGAATTTTACGTTACTAACACAAATTCACCCTGATCAAGTAGATAATTGGTATTTGGGAGTATATATTGATGCTATAGAATGGGTTGAAATGCCAAACACCAGAGGTATGTCACAGTATGCAGATGGAGGTATTATAGCAACAAAGCCTTATGTTTCATCTGGAAGTTACATTAATAAGATGAGTAATAATTGCAGCAAATGCCATTATAATGTAAAAGAGAAATTTGGAGATAACGCCTGTCCTTTCAACACACTTTATTGGAACTTTCTAGACGAGAAAAAAGAATATTTTAAAGGGAATCAGCGAATGGGCATGATGCTCAATTTATTGCATAAAATAAACCCCGAAGAGCTAACTAAAATCAAAATAAAGGCAAATTCTATAATTGAAAATATGGACTCTTATTAATCAGAATCAGTCAAAAAAAGAGTGTTTAAATTCATAATGAACTTAAACACTCTCTATAATTTATTAAACTAAATTTAATTTTTTTTACTTCCGTCTATAATAGCTCCAGTTCCAGCACCAACTCCGGCTCCTGCAATACCACCAATTATAGCTCCTTCAGCTTTTCTCTTGCTGATAATTGCTCCTGTCGCAGCTCCTACCCCAGCACCAATTACAGCTCCTTTTGCTGTATTACTCCAACCTTTCTTTTTTGTTGTAGTAGAACTTGTAGTTGTTGTAGTTGATCTAGGCGCTTGTTGATTCACAACAATTACCTCTCTTTTAGTTTCAATTTTTGCTTCTTCAACTTTTGCTTCTTCAACTTTAGCCACTTCTACTTGCATAGAATCAATAACTCTTTGTTTTTCTATAACTACTTTCATAGAGTCCACTGTTGATTGTTTCACTGCTTGTACGTCCGTTTTTCCTTGATTTTGACAAGAAACGATAACTAAAGAAACTAATATAAAATATAATGCTTTCATAATTTTAATTTAATGGTAAATATTAAAAAGCAAAGAAACGAATAAATGACCTATTAAAAGTTATATAATTACCACTATTGATTATATAATTAGATTTAAACTCACTATCTCTAAAAAAGTTCTTATTTTAGATCAATAAAAAAACCATATTTACCTAAATCTCTATTTATATTTAAGAAATAAAAATATCATGAGTACTTTAAAAAAAATAGTAGTAGTCCTAGGTAGTTTACTTGTTTTAATTCTTCTAATTAATTTTGGATTGAATTTTTGGTTAAACAAGCAACTTCCTAAAATTATTGCCGATAGTAATCGCACACCTTATGCAATTACTTATAAAAATTTAGAGATTGATCTTTTATCAAAAAACATTAAAGCATCACAAATAACTATTTCTCCTAAAAGTAAATCGCAAGACAGCTTAAAAAAAATTGGTATTTATGCAAAAATAGAATCTATTGAAATCATTGAATTTAAAATATGGAATTTAGTTTTTAATAATCGCATCAAAGCGAATAGCATCAAAATTAATACTCCAGAAATTTTTCTTTACAAAAACACAGAAAATGCTATTAATAACTCTAAAAATGTAGGGTCTGAAGTAGTTAAACCATTTGAAGAAATTATTTTAGTTTCAAACATCACATTGAGTAAAGGAAGCCTTAAAATTATACACATCCAAAAAAAGGAACCTATTCTTAGTCTTAAAGAGCTCAATCTACAAATAGATGGAATTGTTATAACAGATGCTATACTGAAAAATAAAATTCCTTTTGAATACCAAAATTATGCAATAAAAGCAGAAAGTATTTATTATCGTGTAAATGATAACTACCACCTTAGAGCAAAAGAATTCGAAGCTACAACTAAAAATATTACTGTTAGAAAGTTTGAATTAGATCCAGAATACAGCCGTAAAGTTTTTGTTGGAAAATTAGACAAGGAAAAGGATCTTTTTGCAATTAAATCTGATAGTATAAAAGTGAGAAACTTAGATTGGGGTTTTAAAGATGATAAAATATTTATTAATGCCAACTCAATTAAACTAAATCAAGTAGTAGCAAACATTTATAGAAATAAATTACCTGCGGATGACATGAGTAAAAAACCTTTTTATAGCAAGCTGTTGAGGGATTTAAAATTTCCATTAAAGGTTGATACACTCGCAATACGTAATTCTATTTTGGTTTATGAAGAAGAATTAAATTTCGCAAAAGGACCAGGAGTTCTCAAATTTAATGATTTTAATCTCACAGCAACTAATATTAAAAGTGGATACGGTCAAAAAAAACTAGACGATATCAACATTGATATTGACTGCAAATTCATGAAAAACTCTCCTTTTAAAGTTAATTGGACGTTTAATGTTCTTGACATCAAAGATTGCTTTACGATGCATGGAATAGTTTCTAATTTAAACACCAATGATTTATATCGATTTACAAAACCCTATATTAATGCCACTACACAAGGAATATTTGATGAACTTAAGTTTACCATTAAAGGAAATAATTTCAACTCATTTGAAGAGGCATCATTAAAATACCATGATTTTAAAGTGACACTTTATAGAAAAGGAAACCCTGAAAAGAAAAATAAAATAAAAAGTGCATTGGCTAATTTAATTCTTAAAAACGACTCAAATGGAGAGATTATTCACACTAAAGTTACAGTAGATCGTGTTCAAGAAAAATCTTTTTATAACTTTTTATGGCTTAATATTGCAGCCATATTAAAGCAAATTTTAATATAAAATGTAAAAACTGATTTAGAAATAAATTTTTATCTCTAAATCAGTTTTTGCTTTATTTTTTAATTCTGTTTAGCAGCAATTACTTCACTTCTTTAATTCCTCTTTTCAAAATTTGACCAAATTCATACATATCCGTAAAAGAACTGTATAATGGAACGGGTGCTAAACGAATTACATTTGGTTCGCGCCAATCTGTAATCACTCCATTTTTCATTAAATAATCAAATAAACTTCGTCCTTCTCCATGCAGTAATACTGATAATTGGGATGCTCGTTCTAATGAATTTGAAGGTGTAATTATTTCAAAAGTACTATCGACTTCTTTAGCAATTTCTTTTAGTGTAAATTCTAAATAAGAAGTAATTAAATCTCTTTTTTGAATTAAAGCATCCATTCCAATTTCATCAAACATTTCTACCGATGCTAAATAAGGCGCTAGCGAAAGAATTGGTAGATTACTTATCTGCCAACCATCTGCTCCGTGAACCGGATCAAAAGTAGGTTCCATCTTAAAACGGCGTTCTTTATTATGTCCCCACCAACCTGCAAATCTTGATAAGTCTGAATTATGATGGTGTTTTTGATGAACAAAGCATCCAGATGCATTTCCAGGTCCTGAATTCATATATTTATAACTACACCAAGCTGCGAAATCTACATTCCAATCGTGGAGTTCTAATTTTATATTTCCTGCAGCGTGAGCTAAATCCCAGCCCACATAAGCTCCCGCTTTATGACCAGCAGCAGTAATAGTTTTCATATCAAAAACTTGTCCTGTGTAATAATTTACTCCACCGATTAAAACCAAAGCTAACTCCGCACCAACTTCTTCAATTTTGGCTAATACATCTTCTAAACGAATATTGTGTTCTCCATCGCGACGTTTAATTTCAACAATAGCATCTTCCATTTTAAAGCCGTGGAAAAGAACCTGACTCTGAAACATATATTGATCTGAGGGAAAAGCCTTTTCCTCGCAAATGATTTTATATCTCGTTTTTGTAGGTTTGTAAAAAGAAACCATTAGTAAATGAAGGTTTACTGTTAGTGTATTCATTACCGTAACTTCAGAAGGCAAAGCTCCTACTATTTTACTTAAAGGATTAGCAAAACGTTCGTGGTAATCCCACCATGGTTTTTCAGCATAAAAATGTCCTTCAACCGCAAGATTTGCCCAGTCGTTCATCACTTCATCAACATACCTTTTTGTACGCTTGGGCTGCAAACCCAAAGAGTTACCAGTAAAATAAATTA
>CBDUEE010000017.1:0-21133 GCA_965366105.1 uncultured Flavobacterium sp.
AACGGCAATGAAATTTCGACAATCACTAATGCAAAAAGAATAGAAACTAGTACTATTATGATAGTTTCAGATATAAATTGAGCAATAATATTTCTTCTACTTGCGCCTAATATTTTACGCATACCAACTTCTTTAGCTCTTTTTATAGCACTTGCATTAGCTAAATTGACATAGTTAACAATGGAAAGAATCATTATCAAAATAGATAATACTACCGTTATAATTAAGTATTGATAATTACCGATTCCTTCAGGATATCCCCAATTTTCATTTAATTCTGAATTAAGACGCGCATCGCTTAGGGTTTCTAGATGTATTGCCACGATTCCGTGTTCTTTTATTTGCTGTTCTAAAGTAATATTGGATTCATTTGCTTCTTTTTTTATAACGTTTTCTATAAAAAGTTTTTCAATCTTACGTTCAACCGCTTCTTTACTAGCATTAGTTTTAAGCTTGAGAAGTAAGCAAAAATTAAAAGTTTCCCATTGATCTAAATTCTTCGTAATGATTTTTTTAAAATTATCCGTCAGTACTACATCAGGTGCAAATGAACTTTTCATGTCATTTTTATATACGCCATTTACAGTGTAAAAATTTTTACCAAACTTAATTTGTTTACCTATTGGATTTTCATTGTTGAAAAAAATCTTATAAATTTTTTCAGAAATAGCAATAGACGAATCATCTTTAAGCGCATTTTTATCATTTCCAAAAATGAAGGGAAATGGAAAATAGTCGAAAAATTTATTTTGAGTATTAAATGCTTTTTCAATTTTTTGCTTCTTTCCATTATAACTAAACAATTCCGAATCGTACCAATTAAAACTGTAGTTATAACTTTCAATATTTGGATCACCGTCAAAATATTTACCAAGAGTACCAACTGTATAAGGCCATTGTTCATTATTTACCTTATTTATAACCATATGAATATTGTTCTTTTCAGGATTCCATTCATTGTAACTTTGCTCGTCGTTCCAATAGAGCGTGGCAAAAATTAATCCTGCTATTCCTATCGCTAAACCCAAAACATTTAAAACTGTAAAAAGCTTATTGTTTTTGATGTGATAGAAAAATATATTTATCCAATTTTTTAGCATGATTCAAAAATTTATGAAGTGATTAGTACATCAACATTACGACTATTCGTTTTTTCAGAAAGTACAATTCCGTCCTTCATCAAAATTGTTTTTTGCGAAAAAGAAGCATCGTAATCAGAGTGTGTAACCATCAAAATGGTAGCACCATTGGCATGTAAATCCGTCAATAATTCCATTACTTCATTTCCGTTTTTACTATCTAAATTTCCTGTAGGTTCATCGGCAAGAATAATTTTTGGATCATTAATTAATGCTCTTGCAACTGCAACGCGTTGCTGTTGTCCTCCAGAAAGTTGTTGCGGATAATGTTTCAGTCGGTGTGAAATATTCAGTTTTTCAGCAATTGCTGCTACTTTTTGTTTTCTTTCTGCTGCAGGAATTTTGTTGTAAATCAACGGTAATTCAATATTGTCATACACCGATAATTCATCGATTAAATTGAAGTTTTGAAAAATAAATCCAATATTTTCTTTTCTCACCTTCGATTTTTGCTTTTCTTTTAAACCCACCATTTCCTGATCGAGTAATTGGTAACTTCCGCTAGAGGCGCTGTCTAATAATCCCACAATATTCAGTAAAGTCGACTTTCCGCTTCCTGAAGCTCCCATTATCGAAATAAAATCACCTTGATTAATGGTTAATGATACGTCGCTTAAAGCTTTGGTTTCAATTTCTTCGGTTCTAAATACTTTTGAAAGGTTTTTGATTTTGATCATACTATTCGTTTTTTGATTGATGTTATTTATTAACTATTTACTAAGAACTAATTACTACGTGCTATTTAATTCAGCTTATTCTAAATTTAAAACTTCTACTTGCTTGTAATCTTTGTAAGAGGAAGTAATGACTTTTTCTCCCGGTTTTAATCCTTCCAAAACTTCATAATACAACGGATTTTCTCTTCCTAATTTAATGGCTCTTCTTTCTGCTTGGTTTCCTTTGACTACAAAAATCCATTTTCCATTGGTTTCTTCGTTAAAACTTCCTTTAGAAACGACAATTGTTTTCGTTTTTTCAGATAAATTTAGTTTTACACCAAAACTCAATCCTTGCTTTAAATCCAATTTTTCTTTTGATATAAAATCCAGTTCGACTAAAAATCGACCATTTTTAATTTCTGGAATTACTTTAGTTATTTGAACTTCTATGTTTTTATTGTCAAAAATAACCGTTCCTTTTTGCTGCTCAGAAATACGGTCCAGATAAAACTCATCCACATCAGCGACTAATTTATACCCTTTTCGATCATCTATAATTCCAATGGTAGAATTCTGAGGATAATTTTTTCCAAGAATAGGTTCAAATGAAGACAATCTTCCGGAAAGTGGCGCAGCAACCAGAAAGTTCTTTTTATTAGTTCTTAAAATTTCAAGACTTTTATTCATCACTCCAATCGATTGATTGAATTGTCCGATTTGTACTAAATTGGCTTGCTTTTCTTTACTTACACTTTGTTTTATAATTCCCATTCGCTCTTGTTGAAAACGAAAATTTTCTTTGGTTTTGTTCCACTCGCTTTTAGCTAAAATTTCCTGTTCAAATAAATTTTTATTCAAATCATATAAATTTTTGGCGTCTAAATAATCGTGTTCTATTGCAATCAAATCTTTACTGAGATTTAATTCTTGGTTTCTTAAATCGAGTTTCGCTTTATTCAAATTGTTCATTTGCTCAATAATAGCGGTTTCTTGTTGCATATACGCCAATTCTGAATTAGGATTGTACAATTTTGCCAACGGTTGTCCTATGCTTACTTCATCACCATTATCGACAAAAATTTCCTGAACAGATCCACCTTCAATGATATTAATCAACATCGAGTTTAGCGGAACTGCCTTTGCTTGAAAAGACATAAAATCTTCAAAATAATTATCTTCGACTGATTTTATTGAAATTTCATTTCTTTTAATTGTAAGACTTCTCTTTTTTGTTGCCGATGTAAAAACAACATACCCCACAATCAAGATAATTGGTAATGCGATTAATACGTACTTTTTTTTGTTACTTTTACTTTTAATAATGGTATCCATTGTTGCTAATTTGATAAGTGTAAAGGGAATTTCATGCCACTGATTTATAAATCATAACAATTTAATTTTCAGTTATTTGAATTTAAAAAATTATTTTACATGTCCATTATTGAACACTATTTGTCCGTAAACGAACACTATTATAATTGACACTATTTTAATAGAAGCTTAAAAAATAAAATATACGCCATAAATGAAAAAAACAAACGCCTCCATTTTAATAATCGACGATCAAGAAGACATTCTTTTTGCTTCAAAAATGTTCTTGAAAAAACATTTTGAAACTATTTTCACCCTTAGCAATCCAAAAAATGTAGTCGATTTATTAGCTCAAAATACGATTGACGTCGTTTTATTAGACATGAATTACCGCATCGGTTTTGAAGATGGCAAAGAAGGTTTGTATTTATTGAAAGAGATAAAAACACTTTCGCCACGAACTGTAGTCATTTTAATGACGGCTTTTGGCAAAGTAGAAACCGCTGTAGAAGGATTAAAATCTGGCGCTTTTGATTATATTTTGAAACCTTGGGAAAATGAAAAGTTGCTAGAAGTAGTCAAACAAGCCGTACACAAATCCCGTAAAGACCAAAAGAAATGCGATTCTAATTATTCCGATATTGATTTTTTTACAGGAACTTCAGAAGTAATAAAAAAGGTTTATGCTGTAGCGGATAAAGTAGCCAAAACCGATGCAAACGTACTGATTTTAGGTGAAAACGGAACCGGAAAATTTGTTTTATCTCATTATATCTTTAGTCAATCCGAACGAAAGGAAAACCCATTTATTCATGTTGATTTAGGTTCTTTAAACACCAATATTTTTGAAAGTGAACTCTTTGGTTATGCCAAAGGTGCTTTTACGGATGCTAAAGTAGATACACCTGGACGTTTTGAAATGGCTCAAAATGGAACGATTTTTCTAGACGAAATAGGAAATGTGCCGCTTCATTTACAATCAAAACTACTGCAAGTTATTCAAACCAAAACAGTAACAAGGTTAGGTGAATCTAAAGCTAGACCTTTGAATGTAAGGATTATTACTGCGACAAATTTGAATTTGAAGGAAGAAGTAGCCCACAAAAATTTCAGAGAAGATTTGTATTACCGCATTAACACGATGGAAATTATCTTACCACCTTTGCGAGAAAGAGACGCTGACAAAATACCGTTGGCAGACTATCTATTGCAAAAAATGAGTTCTAAATACCAGCGAGAAGCCATTACTTTTGACGAAAAAGTAATCGATGCAATCGAAAAACACGCTTGGAATGGTAACATTCGGGAAATGGAAAACAGAATAGAACGCGCAGTAATTTTATGTGAGAACAATAAAATTACTGTTTCTGACTTAGATTTAGACCAACTAACCGCTTACGAAGAAAATACAACGGATCATCAACTTTGGTCAATTGAAAAAAATACCGTTGAAAAAGCACTCCTAAAAAATAACAATAATATCAGTAAAACAGCAGAAGACTTAGGATTATCAAGAGGTGCATTGTACCGCCGTTTAGAAAAACATAACATTAGCACTAATTAATATGTTTAAATCTTTTAAAATTTACAATCTGCTTTTTGCACGATTGATTCTGATTCTTTTAATGAGTGCAATGTCTATTTTTCTATTTGAAAAAGAACTTATTTTCACTTCTACTTTTGTAGTTTTCATCGTATTATTTCTTGTTATAGAACTTTATTTTCATGTTAAAAATGTATTTTCTATTTACGACAGAACTATTGCTTCCATATTAAAAAATGATTTTACTGCTGATTATTCAACTTATAGCGGCTATAAAAACTATGTAGAATTGTTTCAGTTATATGAAAGTTTGAAACACAAGCAAAAAGAAGAAACTTCAAAAGACATTGTGTATCGTTCGATTTTAAATAATATAGATAGCGGAATTATTATTCTGCAAAAAGAAGAAAACGATTGGAATATCTTTCTGATGAATGATTACTTTTCTAAACATTTTCAGGTTCCTAAGGTTTCCAAGTGGAAATATCTTAAAAATCAATTGCCGTCTTTATGCCAAATCATTGAAGATCATCAATTTCAGGAACTTAAAACCTCCTTACAAATACGTGTCAATCAGCAAGACAACCAAACTTTTGCGTTACAAACCTCAAGAAGTGAAATTTACAATCAAGATTATTTTATTGTTTTATTAGATTCTATCCAAAATGTAATTGAGAAAAAAGAAAAAGAAGCTTGGATTAATTTGATGAAAGTCATTTCGCATGAACTTTTAAATTCGATCACTCCTATTCGATCGCTTTCGCAAAATTTACAAGATTTAGTACAACAAGAAACCATTTCTACAGAAGATTTAGACGACATGAAAAATAGTGTCGCGGCAATGCTTAGACGCAGCGATCATTTGCAGCAGTTTGTAGAAAGTTACCGAAAATTAGCGATGTTGCCTTCTCCCAAAAAAGAAAAAATTAAGTTGCACGACCTCATTCACAATAGTCTACAATTGATGGCGCCACTTTTTAAACAAGAACAAATTGAAGTGATTAACACTATTGCTTTAAACCATAACTTAAATATTGATTTTCAACAAATAGAACAAGTTTTGATCAATCTGTTTACCAATTGCAAGTATGCTTTAAAAGAAGTGTCAAACAAGCAAATCTATTTATCGGCTGAAACTAAAGAAAATAGAGTTTTTATATACATTTCAGATAATGGAAATGGTGTCGAAAAAGAGATTGAAAATAAAATATTCTTACCTTTTTTTACAACTCGTAAGGAAGGTGCCGGAATTGGCTTGACCTTATCTAAAAACATCATCGAATCGCATGGTGGCTATTTGGCTTACCGAAAGGAGAATAACAAAACTACTTTTGTTATTTGCTTGGTCGATTAGATTTAAAAAATTAAAATAATGATAATTTATAAATAAATAATTTTGCTACAGTATTACGCTTACTTAAGTAAATCATAATTTCCTAATTATCAAATTAAAATTATAAAACTACGTGTACGTGTTTCAAAATACGTCTAATTAATTGTGTTTACAGTCTTATTCTGAATTTTCAATTGTAGTTTTGTACTGCTAATCATTTGCTTTAAATTTGTTGAGAATACCAAAAAATAAGGCAGTGGATATGATTTTATTTCTTTAAATCATAAAGAAATAACGAAAATTATAATAAAATATTTAGTAATCTACTCAACATCAAATAATTTTTTTTTAAAATTAAATTGTATTCCTAATCAAATTATAGCAACAAAAAGTGGAAAAAGAAAAAAATAGAGAAATAAGCTGGACTATTTGTAAAGAATGCAAGGGAGAAGGAAAAAAAAGCCGTGGACTCAGTAATAAAGTGAGATTTCATTATACTAAGGAACTCGATAATTTTGAAAATACTAAAGATAATAAAATTGTTCCAATTCGTCCGAAAGCTCATTTATATACCTGCATGAAATGTTCTGGATCTGGATTGGAACCTTCTACTTTTCAAACCATAATCAATAAAGAAAACTATCCAAATATTGCTATCATTGGTGGCGGTATAGGAGGAATTGCTTTAGCAGTGGCTTGTTTGCATCGGGGAATTCCCTTTACGATTTATGAGCGCGATAATAACTTTGATGTACGATCGCAGGGCTACGGACTCACTTTGCAACAAGCTAGTAAAGCAATGAAAGGATTAGGTATTTTATCACTAAAAGAAGGTGTAATTTCAACAAAGCATTTAGTTCATACTACCGAAGGAAAAGTAATCGGTGAATGGGGTGTCCGAAAGTGGATGAAATCACCTTCGAAAATATCTTCCAAAGATTCAAATGTGCATATTGCAAGACAATCTTTGCGATTGGCTCTACTGGAGCAACTTGGCGGAAATAATATGGTACGATGGGGACATCAATTAATAGATTTTAAGGAATGTGAAGATAAAAGTACCCAATTAAATTTTCAAGTAAACGGCGAAATGAAAGTTGTAAAGGCTGATCTGGTAGCTGGAGCCGATGGAATTCGGAGTTCAGTTCGGAAGTTGCTTATTGGCGAAGATATTTCCGCTTTGCAGTATTTGAATTGTATAGTAATATTGGGTATTTGTCCACTAAGCGCTCTTGAAAGCTTCAATAGTCCACTATTAGACTCGGCTACCGTATTTCAAACCGCCAATGGGAATGAACGAATTTATATCATGCCTTATACGTCAGACTCAGTAATGTGGCAATTAAGTTTTCCAATGTCCGAAATTGCAGCGAAGACGCTAAGTTCAAAAGGATCTCCTGCGCTCAAGGAAGAAGCTTTGATCAGATGTCAGTGGCACGATCCTATTCCTCAAATTATAGCAGCAACTCATGAAAGTCAAATTTCTGGTTATCCCGTGTATGACCGAGAATTACTCAATCCTGAAATGTTATCAAAAGCTGGTCCAGTAACTCTAATAGGAGATGCGGCTCATCCGATGAGTCCTTTTAAAGGACAGGGCGCAAATCAAGCGCTATTGGATGCTTTAGCTTTGGCACGAGCCATTGCTAAAAAATGTAATTCCGCATCACAGTGGAGAGAAATTGGATTAAGAGAAACTGTTTTAAAAGAATTTGAGTCAGGAATGATAGAACGCAGTTCTTCTAAAGTAAAAGATTCGGCAGCTGCTGCACAGTTTTTACACTCCGAGATTGTACTTTTTGAAGGCGATACTCCAAGAGGAAGTTGTGTAATAAATAAAGTTTACAGATAGATTACAAAAAATTGATTGTTACTAATTCGTTTTCCATAGTTTCGGTAGTTCAAAAAGTAACATATAAATCACAAATAAACTCCATTATTTCTAATGGCTTTTGTTTACGGGATTTTAGGGTTTAAAATCCAACACTTTTTTTTAAAAAATTTATAATAGCATCTTCCAGAAGCGTTGTTTTTTTTTTGTAGATGACAAGAGTCTAGTTTTAAACTATTTTTTTAGGCTTTAAAGGAAATTACGCAATAATTAAAGCTTTTTTGCAATCTCGTTTTGTCTTCATTATTTCCAAAACCACTTTGTTTAATGTTTATTGGTTTCAAATAAATTTTAAAATATTTGTATTTGTAATAATTTGCGAATTTATAGTAAAAATTCGTAATCTAACATTGCAAATTTCAAGTCTGCCGAACCAAATGTTTGAACTTTAATTAGTCAGAGTGATTTAGTTCATTAATTACAGAAACAAAAAATTTTAAGTAATTGGTATTAAAAATGTGGTTAGTTAAAAGTGCAATATAGCCTATAGTTAGAACTAAAATTTATAAATTCATAAACTTCAATCATATCACTACACCTAGCTTTTATGTATTAATGAAGAAAAGTCAAGTTTAAAAATGGTAAAGAAAAGAAGATCAAAGATTCTTTACACCATTTAAACCGCCATTAAAATAGCGACATAATGACAAACGGCTGCTGCCAAAACAAAGAAATGCCAAACGGCATGATTATATGGATATTTTTTCCAAAGGTAAAAGATAACGCCCAAAAGATATAGTAAACTTCCGATAAGAATCATGGTGAGTACTGCCGATGGTATGGCATCAAAGAATGTACGTCCTCCAACCAGCATAATACATCCCATAGCTACATAAGCTATAGTGGAAATGATATTCCACTTTCCAGTAAAGAAAATTTTAAAAATAATTCCAATTGCGGTAAGGCTCCACAGTATAGCGAGCAATGCAATACCAAAAGAATTGTTCATATAAATCAATAAAAATGGCGTGTAGGTGCCCGCGATTAGAAAATAAATACTAATGTGGTCAAGAATATGAAAAACACGTTTTGCCTCGACATGTTGAAAACCATGGTAAAGCGTGGAAGATGTAAAAAGTTGTAAGAAGCAAAACCCGTAAATTGCTGCCCCAATAACTCCCGGAGTATTATTGCTTTTAATGGCAAGAGCTATCAAGATTGGAATTCCTACGATACCGAAAATAATTCCGAATCCATGTGTGATGCTATTTATAAGTTCTTGTTGGATTTTTGGATTAGGATTTTCGATTTTCATTAAAATAGATTTTTGTTACGTATTTAGGATTACTGTAAAGATTAATTTTAGAAAATATATTTTTTTAGTTTCTCCACATTTTTATTTGCTCTTGTTTTAAAAAAATGAATTCTGACACTAAATTTCTTCCAAATAATTGACAAAAAGGATCTTCAGATATTTTTCACAGTGAAATACTTAACCAATCAGATATGCTAATCCATTTTCGACTGGTGCGCAAAGCACACTAATAGTTTTGGTCATAAATAATTCCTGAATAAGTTCTCTTCCTTTTTTATAGTCATCGTGAATAGGGCAAGGATGTTCAGAGGAGCATTTGCTTAGACCTAAACCACATTCATTAAATAAGTCCTTTCCATCTATTGTATCAACAATGGTTATTATGGGTTGTAGCTGTTGCTCTTTTGTAATGTAAAATCCACCAGAAGGTCCCTTAGTACTATTAATAATCTTTTGGCGAACTAAATTTTGAAGTATTTTACTGACAGTGTGTTCACTGGCATTGATGTATTGTGAAATATCTTTTACACCTAATTTTTCGCTAGTTTCTTCTCTAGAAGCCAAATAAATAACAGCTTTTATGGCAGTTTTACAAGTATTACTTAGCATATTTATGAAGATAAAAATAAATTACCTTTATCAGAAATCATACTTTGGTCCCAAGGTGGTTGAAAACTTAGACTTATCTGTATTTTATTTTCTGGAAAAACCTGCTGCATTGCTTGTGTAGCTGCCTCTACTATAGATTCACCCATTGGACAAAACCTAGTAGTCAATGTCATTATAACCACAATTTCATTATTTTCTTCCTTGAAATCAGTTTCATAAACTAATCCTAGATCTACAATATTTAAATCGATCTCAGGGTCCATAACCTCATATAATGCAGTTATGGCGATTTCATTTTTATCAGTATTATTTGTTTTTATATTCATGTAATTTTGCTTTATGAAAGAGGATTTTAAATACGTTAAAGGTATATAAAACGGCAGTTATTAATAGAAATATCGCGCCAATGTTTAAAAATAAAATATTGGTTAGAACAATTCCTAATCCGAATATTATAAAACCAATTAGATAGGCTACACCATTTATGATAAAAATTTTATTGTTAAAGAGATCTTTAGGATTTGGAGTTTTCCCCAATCCAGCTATGCTACTATAAACCCTGTTCCAGACAATAAAAGGCAAGGTTTTGAAGGTCATTCCTAAAATAATAGTGGTGATCCATCCAAAAAAAATAGTGAAACCATATAACATTACTAATTGCAAACTATTTACCGTGGCGAACATAATAACAATGGCAATTAGTACAATTACTGGAACAATAGTTAGTGCCACTGATAGCATAGAAATTTTTACTTGTTCATCTACTTTTTTGCGAATACGTTTAGTATAGGAAAGGTAAATATGATTTCCGAAAAGTATAACTCCTACTCCAATTAATGCTATTGGAATAAAATAGAACCCAACTTTTACGGAAAGGAAAAACATACTGATGAAACTGATTAGCCCTAGGTTAATAAGTATATAAACCAGCCATAATCGTTTTGAATTTTCATATTTAGAAATAAGAAACATAGGTATCAATCTTGAACCCACGCCAATAATCATCAGTAAAAACCAGCCTATTATTCCTAAATGAGCGTGGAGTGAAAGGAAATAGATAGAACTTTTTGGCAATACATTCGCAGTAAAATTCCAAACTAATAAAAGTCCTAAGGTAGTAGTGATAAGTAGATACAATGAGGAGGTAAAGGCAAAAACTGCGTGTACGTTTCTGCTTTTACTATGGTAAATACTTAACAATAAATTGACTAAATAGCTGACAACTGCAAGGTTAATCAATACAGCTCCTGTCATAGCTATTACTCCCATACTAAACTCATAAAATGCAGAAACTAGTAAGGGTATACCAATAGCTGCAAAAATAAATGATAGGGTAGCTAATAAATTGCTATGCAATTTTCCCTCGATCATTACGGGAAATAATTGGTGACTAGCCCCCAAAATAATCATTGTTCCCCAACCAAGAGCCATAATATGTGTAATAGCCAAGGTATTTGGATTAAAATAATGCTGAGTGAATGCCTTAGTATTACTTACTATTAAGATAGTTGCCACTAGAAAAGAAAGTGCCGCATAGCCATAAAAAGGTAGCACTACTTTATAAGAAGTGTTTTTGATAGCGCTATCATTTCCGGAGATAATCATCTTAGTTTTTAAAAATTAGCAAACGAACTTGACCTTCACTTATTTCTTTTATTCGATAGTCAAAGTTTCTGTCCGCTAGTTCTGGCAGAAGAAAAACAGGAAGACGTTTGTGGTAAACATAAAGTGCTTGGTCCGATGGTAATTTATCCAGTTCGCCCAAAATACTGAGCATGGGTTGGGGCATTTCTAGTTCCCGCACATCTACTATTACCAACTTATCAATGAAGCGCTGCATAACATCGTCCCATCCGTTGCTTGCTCCCTCTTTTGGTGCAACTTCAACTGTTGTTTTTTCTAATTTCTTATAGAAATAAGTTTCGACCAACTCGGTACTTATAGTATCTGCATATATATCAAAGCCTTGTTTTTCTAACATTTTTATTAAAGGTACCGGTTCAAAAGTATTAATGACTTTTAGGGCTTCTCCTGCTTGAATAGATTTTACCTTATCTAAGATTAAAGTGAGTGGATCTTTACCAGATGCTAATAATTCACGAACATCAAAATCAATAATTTGATTTTTGGTAAGTGTCATAATAAAGCCGGGTAATTCTTTTTTCTCTTCAATTATAGCTTTTGTTTCAGTATCTATTATAAAACCTAACGGTTTCAGTTTAGTAAAAAAATCTTCTACCTGACAACTGGCCATTTTAGATGCCATCGCTATACTAGTTCTACCAGCTAATAGTTTGCGGAGTAGTGGATTTCTTAATTTGTCAAATTTTTGGTCAATACTGATTATCGTCTCCATTGCATCTGGATGGGCTTTTAATAGATGCGCAATTTTGGTATTTGCATTAATAGCTATCATCGTTTTATTGTATTTTTTTTTCTAATTCTATCGCTTTTGGAAAAAGGATATTATTTTCTAAATGAATATGTAAATCCAAATCTTGTTCAAATTCATCCAGCATACGGTATAGCAGGGTGTAACTAGCACAAGCATCTTCTGGAAGTGTATAATTATTTGTTAGGATTCTAATATCAGCCATTTCTTTACCAACTGAGAGATGTTCTGCTTCATGCTGTGTTATAAAATTTTGAAATTCCAGAGAAGTTAGCGTTTTGGGATCAGAAGTTTCTTTGCTTTTATTTATCATAGATTTAAGCAAAGGAAATAATCTTTGCTCTTCCTTTTCCATGTGTGCAAGTAGCTCTTTACCAATAACTTTTATCAGATTATTGACTTTAATAAGTTCAGGATGTTGTGGAGAATGAACTTCCATCACCTTCTGAGCGTAGGCTGTAAGATCGGGCAAATTTTTCCTTACGTATCGATGATGGACATTTACAATATAGTCAGAAAGAAAATCTAAGTCCCATTCATCATAAGGCATGGGACGTGCTGTTGGTGTTTTGTCAATCTGTTGTAGTTCTTGCTCTATTTTGGTTAGATCCATACCTTTTTCTGCACAGGCTTCTTGCACGGTTTGCTTGCCACCACAACTAAAATCTAAACCATACTTTTTAAATACAGCAGCTTTGCGTAAATCTTTTGCTGCCAACTCTCCAAGTGTTTCTACATTTTCGCCAGCAACACGTTTTCTAATTTTTATTCTCCACCATTCTGGACCTTCTTCCAAATATTCCCAAGTAAAAATATTTCCTTTTTGCCCTAATAACTGATAATAGAGTGGTTTTGGATCATGGTCATTATGGATTGTTAAAATTTCTCCTTCGTTTAATTGATCAAAACGATTGAATATAGTAGGATGTTTTAGTTTTGGTTCTAATAAGGTTACATTTAGAATGTTTTCGGATGTTACTTGCATTTTATTTATGGGATTTTAAAGATCTAACAAAATTAGATTACTTAATTAAATTATTTATTGATTAATTTTTGGTGATTTTTATTTTCCACAGATGCGGACCTTCTTCTAGGTATTCCCATTCGAAAATAGCACCTCGTTGACCAGTCAACTGGAAATACAATGGTTTAGGATCATGATCATTATGAAGAATTAAGATTTCGCCAGATGTAAGCGCATCAAAGCGATCGAAAATAGTAGAGTGTTTCAGTCTCGGCTCAAGTGCCGTTACATTTAGAATATTGATGTCTTTCATTTTTTTATAAATAAACTGGAGACAAAATTAAACATTAATTTACAATAAAAGTATTAAAGTACTTTTTTTCTTTAATATATTAGTTTTTGATTAGTTTTGTCAAATTAAAGTAGTAAAATTGCCCTTTCTAAATTAGAATAACTTTATATAAATAGTATTATGGACACTATAAATCAAACAGAAGCACTAGATATGCGGGTGCATATTCCTATTGAAAGGCATAAAAAATTAATCCAACTCTTCAAGGAACTACGGGTTAAGGAAAGTTTTATCTTTATTAATGATCACGATCCTATCCCGCTTTTTTATGAGTTTCGCTCTATTTACGGCGACGTAGTTGGATGGGAATATCTGAATCGTGGCGGCAGAGAGTGGAAAGTAAAAGTTACACGTATAGAAGCGTCTCAAGGTAGAGAATTTAACGATATTTCGACATTATTAGATCTTAGAAAAGCAGATGCAAAAGAATGGAAACAGATTGTTTTTCATCGTTATGGAATGATGGAGCAAGGCGATACCATGGAAATTATTTCGGCAGAAGATCCAAAAGAAATCCACGCTATTTTTATAAATAAATTTGAAGGACAGCACTCTTGGATTTTCAAAAAGCAAGAACCAAATGAATTTGTAATTCATATTACTAAAAAAGTAAAAACTGGTTTGGGAGCAGATGGTTTTTCAGTAGTTAACGAATTTGATTTGCGACCATTCCCTCCAACAGAACGTCATGAAATGTTTTATAAAGGATTTGCTGACATAAAACCGGGAGAAGCTTTTGAATTTATCAACGACCATGATCCTTTGCCTCTTTACTATCAGATGGAAGCAGAAAGCAAAGATCCATTTAAATGGGAATACCTTATAAAGGGTCCAGAAGAATGGAAAGTAAGAGTTATAAAAACCGAAAAATAATCTTTAGAAGGGAGTCATAATCGGCTCCCTACTCTTTTTAGATTATAAAATCAATAATTTATTCTTCCTGAGTTAGGCGAACAATCTCATCATAATCATAACCCGCTCTAGCTAATGCTCTTTTGGCAGCTTCTATTGCAATTGGTGCCGGATTTGATGGATGAACAGGGACTTCTTTTGTAGCGATAAGTTCTTCCAAAAGCTGTTGAGTTTGCCCTTGTGTCAAGGCTTCACAAACATCGTATAATCCTCCCGGTTCTTCCTCAGCAATATTATGCTTTTCTAAAATATACTGAATCACTTTTATTAAAGATGCAGTTGGTGGAGGTACGAGTAAAGCGGTAATTGCTCCATGATCTAGTCTAAACCTCGGAATAATTTGCAAAATTATGTCAGGATTTGCTTTTTTTGCAGCTGGAAATAGCGATTTCTCTTCCATTTTGATGTGTCGCAATAATCGGGTTCGAAATTGATGATAATAATTCATTTCAATTTGGTTTGATTGCTCAGTTGCCTTATTCAAGTATAACTCTATCTGGCGATGATCATCTTCGAAAAATTGATATATCGGTTTATTCATTGGTTCTTAAATATTGATTTAAACTAAGAATATAAAAACGGTATTTATAGATATTTTGGTTAAAAATTCTGCATTGAAACTGCGATCGTTGCACCAAAATTTAAGAGTAGCAAATTCAACAAAAATATTTAATCATTTCCATAAATGAGATCTAAAAAATCGTCTTTTGCTAATTCTCCAAAATAATCTTCAACAGCTATATTTTCTAGGATTTTGTTTATTTCCTCTTTGTCATAACGCACACCTAAAAGAAGGTTTTCGATATCTTCAACTGGTTTTCTACCAAAGAAATCACCAAATATTTTAAATTCAGTAATCAAGCCTTTTTCAACAAGAATACGAAGATCGATTTCTCCAACAGGAAAACGTTTAGTACGTTGGATATTAAATTTAGGCGAACGTCCAAAATTCCAATCCCACAGATCATATTTCGCTGCTTTTAATTGATGGACTGCTGTCCATTCTTCGTTGGTTAACTTATAAGTTTCAAAAGGTTCGCTGGCTTCATACAATCCTACAAGCAACTGCTCCTTAAAGTTGTTCATTGTGATTGGCGTTTGTAAAAACTCGCTAATATTTGCCACACGACTTCTAACCGATTTATGACCTTTAGATTGAATTTTACTCATTTTTACTTGAAGTGCTTTTGCTACTTCGCTCATATCAGTATCTAGTAAAAGTGTACCATGACTAATCATCCGTTTGCCCGTAGAAAACTGCGCCGTTCCAGAGATTTTCTTGTCGCCTACCTCAATGTCATTCCGTCCTTTAAGTTCGGCAGAAACACCCATATCATTTAAAACGCGAATTACTGGCGCTGTAAATTTCTTAAAATTACTAATGCTCTTTCCGTCGTAATTGGTAATAAAACTAAAGTTTAAATTTCCTAAATCATGATATACGGCACCACCTCCAGAAATTCTTCGTACGACATGAATATTGTTAGAGGCAGTATAAGACTGATTAATTTCTTCTAAAGTATTTTGATTTCTACCAATGATAATCGATGGTTCGTTGATATAAAACAGAAGATAATCTTTCGAATTATCAAAATTTCGAAGTGCATATTCTTCTAATGCTAGATTTAATTTAGGATCAGTATGTCCTTCGTTATCAATAAAAATCATAAAATATGTATTGTTGTGTATACTACAAAGATAGAGGAATTGACTTAGAGGTTATTGCGTTGTACTAATCTTTCTGAACAGTTTTAAAAAATAAGTATTGGTGAGTGGCAAGAATATTTGTGAGATTATTATTCAAATACGATTAAATATTAAGAAAGCACTGCAACTCCTCATTTAATCCTATTCTTGATGATCTATAAAAGCTCGGCATTGGTCCACTTTTCAATAACAGCTTTATTAGTTAAATCAGGAGCCGCGGGATACAACATGCATTAATCCTTCTCCCGTCTTGGTGCTGCATCGTATATTTGACAGGCCTTGGTTTAGGCAACAAAAAATTCACATATCAGTTTTTTAACCTGATGGTAAATGTTATCGGGTACGTTATTATATTTGGCATGTCTGCGAACGGAGTTTTCAATTCCTCCCCAACTTTTAGGATTGATCCCCAGTTTCCTAATTTCGACATTTAAAGAAGTTAGATATAAAGCAAAAAAAAACTCCTCAATTTCTTGAGAAGTTTTGTGGGCGATGAGGGGTTCGAACCCCCGACCCCCTCGGTGTAAACGAGGTGCTCTGAACCAGCTGAGCTAATCGCCCTTTCGGGTTGCAATGTCTTTCGTTATTGCGAGTGCAAATATACAGCTAGAAATTGTATTTACAAGCACTTTTATAAAATAAATTATTATTTTTTTCTGTAAATCTTCTTTATCCCTCTTTAGCAGCATTTTAAATAAAGAACGAAACTTAATCATTTTTTTGTATTCACTCCTTATAGTCTTACATTTGTTCCACAAATAAAAAAAAATGGGAAGATTCAAAGAAAACGATTTACCAAAATCAAAAATTACAGCAAGTTCACTTAGTAAAGCAAAAATAATTTTCAAGTATGCAGGCAATAATAGCTGGAAATTTTATGTGGGACTTGTCTTTTTACTACTTACAAGTATAACTGCACTTGCTTTTCCTAAATTTATGGGAATGTTAGTTGATTGTGTAAATAAAAAGGACAGTCATCTAGCAAATCAAATTGCTCTTGGTCTTGGATTAGTACTTATTTTACAATCTATTTTCTCCTTTTTTAGATTATCACTTTTTGTCAATTTTACCGAAAACACTCTGGCAAACGTTCGATTAGCACTTTACACCAATTTAGTAAAGCTGCCAATGACTTTCTTCTCTCAGAAAAGGGTTGGAGAACTGAATAGTAGAATAAGTAATGATATAACCCAAATTCAAGATACTTTAACCACTACCATTGCGGAATTCCTTCGTCAATTTATATTGATTATAGGGAGTTTTATTATGCTTGCCAGTATCAATATTAAGTTGACAATCATGATGGTTTCTGTAGTGCCACTTGTTGGTGTAGCTGCAGTATTCTTTGGACGATTTATTAGAAAATATTCCAAAAAAGTACAAGATCAAGTTGCCGAAAGTCAGGTTGTGGTTGAGGAAACAATGCAAGGTATCAGTATTGTAAAAGCTTTTGCTAATGAATGGTATGAAATTGCAAGGTATCATGAAAAAATAAAAGAAGTAGTAAAAATTGCCATCAAAGGAGGACAGTTAAGAGGTTATTTTGCTTCATTTATCATCATCTGTCTTTTTGGAACTATTGTAGCAGTAGTTTGGTATGGTGTTCACTTAAGTATCGCAGGAGAAATCACGGTAGGCGAATTATTTACATTCATATTGTATTCTAGTTACGTTGGTGCTTCTTCTGGAGGTATTGCAGAGTTGTATGCGCAAATGCAAAAAGCGATTGGTGCAACTGAACGTGTTTTTGAGTTATTAGAGGAAACTCCTGAAAAAATTAATGCAAATAAAAACATGATTCCTCTTGAAAAAATAAAAGGAAATGTAAGTTTTAAGAACGTAGCATTTAGCTATCCTTCTAGAAAAGAAATCAAAGTTTTGAAA
This sequence comes from uncultured Flavobacterium sp., assembly GCA_965366105.1. GTDB lineage: Bacteria > Bacteroidota > Bacteroidia > Flavobacteriales > Flavobacteriaceae > Flavobacterium. The sequence goes on from CBDUEE010000017.1 coordinate 17,952, forward strand.
AACGTCAATTTTACTGCTAATTACGGACAGAAGATTGCTATTGTAGGACCTTCTGGTGTTGGAAAATCAACTATAGCTTCTTTATTATTGCGTTTTTATGATATTGAAGCGGGAGAAATTTTAATAGATGGAAAAAGTATTTATAATTTCGATTTAGAGCAACTTCGCGGTAATATGAGTATAGTCCCTCAAGATGTAATTTTATTTGGAGGAACTATAAAAGAAAATATAGCGTACGGTAAACCGGATGCTACTGATGAGGAAATAATATTGGCTGCAAGACAAGCGAATGCCTTTAATTTTATTGAAAGTTTCCCTGAAAAATTTGAAACTATTGTAGGCGAAAGAGGTATTAAATTGTCTGGTGGACAAAGGCAGCGTATTGCAATAGCACGTGCTTTGCTTAAAAATCCAAGTATTTTAATTCTGGATGAAGCCACTTCTTCATTAGATAGTGAAAGTGAAAAATTAGTTCAGGAAGCTTTAGAAATTTTGATGCAAGGTAGAACAAGCATTATCATTGCTCACAGACTTTCGACTATTCGTAGTGCCGATCAGATTTTAGTATTAGATAATGGTGTTATTTCAGAACAAGGAACGCATCAAGAATTAATAGGTCTTGAAAATGGAATTTACAAGAATTTAAGCAACTTGCAGTTTAGTAATAGTTAGTCCTCTCCCCGCCCCTATCTTAAAAAAAGGGTAACTAGAAGTATTGATATACAAAAAAGCTCCAATTGAAAAATTGGAGCTTTTTTATATATAAAATTCTGAACTCTAATCACTCAAAACTGAACATTGACTATTATTTTCCTTTTCTTCTATTTCTTTCCGCTTTTATCATTGATAATTCACGACTCGTTTGCCCTGCCACGGAAGTGTTTTCTTCTGCACGACGAATTAGGTATGGCATCACGTCTTTTACGGGACCAAAGGGCAAATACTTTGCGTCATTGTAGCCATTAGCAGCCAAATTGTAACTGATATTATCACTCATTCCATACAATTGACCAAACCAGATTTTATCATCATTCGTATTAATGCCTTTTTCTTTCATTAAATCCATCAATTTATAGGTACTTAATTCATTGTGTGTTCCAGCAAAAATTGACATCATATCTAAATGATCTGCCATGTAACGAACAGTTTCATCATAATTTTTATCGGTATCCTCTTTTGTTTCACAAATTGGAGATGGATATCCTTTTTCTATAGCGCGCGCTATTTCTTTTTCCATATACGCACCACGAACTAATTTCATTCCTATAAAAAAACTTTCTTCTTTGGCTTTTTGGTGTAAATTTTTCAAATAATCCAAACGATCCCAACGGTACAATTGTAAAGTATTAAAAACAATTGATTTTTCTTTGTTGTACTTACGCATCATATTAGTGACCAAATCATCTGTAGCGTCTTGCATCCAGCTTTCTTCGGCATCAATCAATAAAGCTACATTTTTTTTATGTGCCTCATTGCAAACTAAGTCAAATCGCTCGACCACTCTATTCCATTCTATTTGTTCTTGAGGTGTAAGAGATTTTTTTTCTCCTAATTTTTCATATAATTCGAATCGTCCAAAGCCCGTTGGTTTGAAAACTGCAAATGGAATCGCTTGGCGCTCTTTGGCAAATTCAATTGTTTTTAAGGTCATTTCTAAGGCAGCATCAAACTGATTTTCTTCCTCTTTTCCTTCTACAGAATAATCTAATACTGAAGAAACTCCTTTAGTAAACATTCTATCAACTACCGAAAGACAATCATCTTCATTTACACCACCACAAAAATGGTCAAAAACAGTAGCGCGAATAAGCCCTTCGACAGGAAGGTTCGCTTTTAAGGCAAAATTTGTAACTGCAGTTCCGATTCGGACTAAAGGTTGATTGTCAATCATTTTGAAAAGAAAATAAGCTCTATCGAGTTCGGTATCGCTTTTTAATGCAAACGCAACTTGTGTATTATTGAATATTTTTTCCATTTTTTGTGATATTTTTATACAAATATAGAGAGAGTTTTAAATATTATTCAGTAAAAATTACCTTATTTTGCCATTACAATAAATTAATCAATATGCAATCGATACAAGCCAACACTTATCCAATTCATTTTAACGAAAAAGGATATGAAGCATTAAACCTTCATGTAAAAGAAAATAAATATTCTAACCTATTTATTATTGTAGATAGTAATACAAATGAATTTTGTTTACCACATTTTTTACCTTTTTTAGAAACAGAATTAACCATTGAAATCATTGAGTTTGAAAATGGAGAAATTAATAAAAATATTGAAACTTGTATTCAAATTTGGAATGTATTAACAGAACTTGGTGCAGATAGAAAAAGTTTAGTATTAAATCTTGGTGGTGGTGTTGTTACGGACCTAGGTGGATTTGTAGCCTCTACTTTTAAACGTGGAATTGATTTTATTCATATTCCTACCACTTTACTCTCTATGGTTGATGCATCTGTAGGTGGTAAAAATGGAGTTGATTTAGGAAATTTAAAAAACCAAATTGGAGTTATCAATACACCTATAATGGTTCTCATTGATACTCAATATCTTGAAACAGTTCCTCAAAATGAAATGCGATCCGGTCTAGCCGAAATGCTGAAACATGGATTAATATATGATAAAAAGTATTGGGAGCAGTTTTTAGATTTAAAAGCGATTGATTTTGCTGATTTCGACTCACTAATTTATCGTTCTGTCGAAATTAAAAATGAAATTGTAACACAAGATCCTACAGAGAAAAACATTAGAAAATCTTTGAATTTCGGGCATACTCTTGGACATGCTATTGAAAGTTATTTTTTAGAAAATAAAAATAAGACTACTTTATTGCATGGAGAAGCGATTGCGGTAGGAATGATTTTAGAGAGTTATATTGCTTTGAAAATGGAATTAATTAATCAAGACGAATATTCCCAAATCAAATCTAGTCTTAAGTCCATATATGATGACATTGTTTTTAATGAAAATGATATCGAACCGATCATGGAATTACTGATTCATGACAAGAAAAATGAATATGGGAACATACAATTTGCTCTGATAGAAGGGATCGGAAAAATAAAAATTAATCAATCCGTTGAAAATGAATTAATTCTTAATGCCTTTGAAGATTATAAATCTTAATTTTTTTTTACAAAAAGTAAGCATAGTGTTTATAATATTTTTTTACA